>CALDTA010000525.1:0-2803 GCA_937924455.1 uncultured Deinococcales bacterium | reverse complement strand
GAAAGATGAATGTCATAAAGATATAGTCGCAAAGATTGCGAAATAACCGAAGGATAAAGGCTTGAAAACCTTGTGTATTGACTGGGATTATGACATTTATGATTCACTTCGGTATTAGGTCAGTTAATCGTGGAAGAGCTTTGATTTTTTAATCAATCAATACAATCACAATAAAGAGCTAGGAGATTTGATCTTAGTTTGTCAGGGTATTGTGATGTCCTAAGTAGAAAACTTAGGATGTTACAGATTCGTGAATATTCAGTGAATCTTATGTTATGCCTCCATTCCATACTAAGATATGACAATGTTGATGATAATGTTGTGCCGAGCCTAAACTTTACTCCGCCAAATTGATATATCAACCACTAGGTACAACGCTTAACACAATATGTCTAGACATACCGCTAGCATCTACTAATAGAGGATTTACTCACTAGAATATAGGCAACCCATGATTGACAGATATTTACGTACTCCAAAAGATATTGTTTTGAAAAGCCTTGCACAACCTGTTGCTAAGTTGAATCCTACTGTGGTTACAGGTATTGCACTTTTGGTAGGCATTGCTGCTGCCTTAAGCCTTGCATATGGGCAATATTGGTTAGGACTTGGGCTTTGGGTCGTAAATAGAGTCTTAGATGGTCTTGATGGCACGATTGCCCGATTAACAGAGCAACAGACTGATTTAGGTGGCTACCTCGATATATTGAGCGATATGGTGATTTATGCAATTATTCCGATTGCACTTGTTATTGCCTCACCTTCGCCAGCGTTATATATAGCCTTAGCTGCCTTACTTGCTAGCTTTTATATCAATGCAGGCTCTTGGATGTTTTTATCTTCTATTTTAGAAAAACGGAATCAGGGTGCAAGGTCTCAAGAAGAGCAAACAACAGTAACCATGCCTACAGGGTTAATCGAAGGTGCTGAAACAATCGCATTTTTTTGTGCTTTTATCATTTTCCCAAAAGCATTACTTTGGCTTTTTATAGCTATGACTATTTTAGTGACCTATACCATGTTGCAGAGAATTATTTGGGCAGCAAAATATATTAAATAGGCACGTCTTAAAAAGATACCACCCCTTTTGGGTAGTGACGTACCACCCAACCACCTACTATCTTATAAACAGCAAACACGGTACTCGCACACTTTAATTTGGAGGTACAAGAATGAATACACAAATAGACACACTAGAAGCTACACAAAATAATATGGCTAACAAAAGCTTTTTAGAAAAACACTTTCAAAAACTTATTGCAGTTGCTTTTTGGGTCATTATTATTGCAGCATTTTTTGGATATATCCGCACACAAGGATTAAGCCTAAGTGACGCTTTTGATCAAACGCTTAATTTTATGAAAACAAGCCCTTGGGCACCACTCATCTATATATTGATTTATACACTGAGACCGCTAGTGCTTTTTTCAGCGCTTGTACTAACTCTTGCAGGAGGTTTCCTGTTCGGACCAATTTGGGGCATTGTTCTTGTAGTGATTGGTTCAAATGCTGGTGCAAGTTTAGCCTACTTCATGGGTAAAGTGCTTGGTGGTAACTTCTTTGGTGATGAATCTTCAGAGCAGGGTGTTATTCAGAAGTACGCAACTAGAATGCGTAACAACAGTTTTGAAACTATTTTGACCATGCGTTTTATATTCTTACCTTATGACCTAGTAAATTATCTTGCTGGTTTTCTTAAAGTCGATTTTAAAGCCTTTTTATTTGCAACTATTGTGGGGTCTATTCCGGGAACGCTTGCCTTTACCTTAGCGGGAGCTTCAATAGAAGAGCTTAGTTTAACTAGTAGACCTGATATAAACCCTTGGGTACTTGTAGCATCTGTAGTTATTTTTATCGTTAGCATTGTTGTATCCAGATTGTTTAAAAAGCGTGAAGGTATTACAGCTTAAAGTTAATATCTAAATACCCAAATATTTATTAACCACATAGTTTTGGTATTACATGAACTATAAGCATCAACTACAAGTAGCGTTTCCACGTAACAACTGTACACACTAATACCGAAGTGAATCATAAATGTCATAATCGCAAATGTATCGAAACTTTGTAACTTGTGTGCCCTTCGGTTCTAATGACAACTTTTTCTGCTAATGGATTATGACTTTCTTCTTTCAGTTTAGTATAAGTGAGTTAATTCTTACTCGCTACGAAGCTCGCCGATTCACTGCAACAGCAGTGAATCGTGGAACTGCTAAAGGTAGAAGTTTCAGGAGAGGCGTGCAGTATCTACACAATCTCCTTACTTAAAAAACACAAAATTAAAGAAAATACTATCTCAACACTTTTGAAAGGAAATTTATTATGAGCGAAGATCAGGGTAAATATCACAGCGTCATTATCGGAGCAGGATCAGGCGGACTCACAGTAGCAGTTGGACTTGCAGGTTTAGGAAAGAAAGTCGCTTTAGTTGAAAAACATCATGTCGGTGGCGATTGCACAAACGTCGGTTGCGTACCTTCAAAGATTCTAATTCACGAAGTTAAGAACCTACACGCATCAGGCTTAAGCCCAAACGAAATTTTAGAAAAAGTACGTGAAAAGCGTAACCACTTACGTGACGAAGAAACAGAATGGGTAGAAGGCTATGACAAGGTTGAGTTTATACAAGGTACTGCATCATTTGTAAATAACAAGACTGTAGAAGTTGCTCTAAAATCTGGTGGTAGTCGTCAACTAAGTGCTTCAAATGTCATCATCGCTACTGGTGCAAGTGCAATTAAAATCCCTGTTGAAGGTTTACCTGCTGAAAAAGCACTTACGAACGAAACTGTTTTCGAACAAG
>CALDTA010000524.1:0-5458 GCA_937924455.1 uncultured Deinococcales bacterium | reverse complement strand
ACAGTTTTTCGACACATAAAATTAGAAGCTAGATACTAAGAAATCTAGGGGATTTCTGTGTAAGTAAAAATACTGTAGTGAACTGAAATCACTAGCTTTTGGCAATCTTAACTATGACTGCCAACTTTACTAGTGCTCATGCACCAGCTCCACAACACTAGTTTTACTTCACAACAGTTGTATTTTGTCTGACTACATTTTGTAGGAGATGTGTAGTTAAGAACATCAAGGAGGTTGGAATGAGGCATCGAAACCGATTGCATCACTTCATTTTTACGTTATTTATATTCGTTTTAGCCAGTATTATTAGTAGTTGTGGAACAGTAGAGCCAACTACAAATGCTAATAATCCTACCGCTAATAATCCTGCCGCTAATAATCCGAGTGGGATAGCTTCACCTGTTGCTCACAAACATGATCAAGCTGATGCTGAAAGGCATCTACGAGCTACAAACAATGTACAGGGCTTGCTTGATGGTCAAGATACTAGAGCAATGAAAGCAATTTCAAAGCCAACTGCTACAGTCAGCTACAATCCGCCACTTCGTCCACTATTTGCTGGTTCTACTCGTGTAGATATGAAGTTGCTGATTATTAGTGCTGAAGGGGCAAATGCTGACGGTGGCAATGGTGATCCCATGCTTGATGCAATTACCTTTTTTGCTAAAGAAATTGGCATCCCATACGATGTGTTAATCGCTAGAGAAGAAAGCCTGACAGAAGATAGACTTCTTAATAATGGAGATGGCAAATATCAAGGCATCATCACAACTGATGTAAATCTGGGTTACGACAATGGTAATGGTGCATTTGTCAGCGCATTTAATGAGGCTGAATGGAACTTACTATGGCAATACGCACGTGAGTTCAACGTACGCCAAATTGCCCTAAGTGGGTTTCCAGGTACTAGTCCAGAAGATTACGGACTTAGAAATATACCAGGTTTAGAAAGTACTGCAGAAAGTACTGCTCAGTTAACAGCACAAGGTGCGTCAATCTTTAACTCTCTCAAGAGCACTGTAAGTATTCCTATTAAATTTGCATTTACACTTCAAGCTGAACTATGCGGTGCAGCTTGTCCAAACATCACCACGACCCCAATTCTATTGAATCAAAACACTGGTAATGTTTTAGGTGCAGTGACTGAAAAAGACGGTCGTGAAATCCTTAGCTTAACCATGACCCATAATCAATTCCTTACACACAGTGGTCTCATGGCCTACGATTTAATTAATTGGATTACTAAAGGTGTATTCATCGGTGAACGTCGTATGTACTTTACGATTGATATCGATGATCACTACTTAGCGAGTGCTATTTGGAATCCTGCCACAAATTCTAACTTTCCTCTAGAAGGTCCAAATACCGTAACCTATAGAATTTCAGCTACAGACTTGTATGCGGCAAGAGACGGTGTTGAAAATCTGCGTAGTCGCTTTAATACCAACACCTTCAACTATAACCAAGTTTTTAATGCTGACAAAGCAGACCCATTTGCAACTTTGAGCTGTGCAGATAATGCTTCACTTAGTTCAGCAACACTTTGTGTAAAAGACTTCTTCCCTTGGGTAAGTCATACCTTTACACACGCAGAAATGGACTTCTTAAGCTATCAGCAGGCTCGAGCCGAAATGGAGCTCAACATCAACTTTGCTGAGGCAAGACTACCTTTCGACAGACAGTTTCTAGTAACAGGCAAGCACTCTGGTTTAGGCTGGTACAGAATTGCTGATGCACCTGCTGGTGCTCAATGCGTTGTTGATCAAGTCCAAGACGAGTTCTGTCAGTTTGGTCTTGAAGCATCAAATACAGCTATGCTTCAAGCTGCTGAAGACTTAGGCGTTAAATATTTGGCTGCTAACCGTGGTTGGCAAACACATGTTGCAGAGTGCGATAGCTGTTTAATAACCCATCCACTTAATAGCAATATCAAACTTGTACCACGTTGGCCAACGAACATCTTCTTCAACACGTCTACACCAGAGGAAAATACCTCAGAGTTTAACTTCTTGTACGGTCCTGGTGCACCAATCGTGTTCTTCCCTGTTGCACAAACTTGGCAGCAAATCTTAGATTTTGAAGCAGATATTGCTTTGCGTCATATCCTAAGTAGCTCGCCTTATCCTCACTATGTGCATCAAGCGAACCAGCGCGAATACACAACAGGTCGCAGCTTGGTTTATGATTTCTCAGAAGCAGTTTTAGAAGAGTATAGTCAATACTTCAGTTTGCCACTCATATCTCAAGATTGGGCAGCATTAACCCAAACACTCGAAAAACGCACAAGCTTCTTTAATGCAGGTGCAAGTGGCGTCATCGACACGAAAGACAACTCTATTGTTAGTATCTCCTCAACCAATGGTGGAACAGTCTTCGTTACAGGTGTAACCCTTTCGAGTGCTGTTAATACCTTTAGCTACGGCAATAAAACTATTAGTGAACTCCAGTTAGCAGCAGGCGGAACCACTAATCCTACAAACCCAGGCAATCCAACTATCCCGACACCAGGGAACATCTTGACTAACGGTGGTTTTGAAAGTGGTCTCACTGCTTGGAGCTCTTGTGGCAGTATCAATACAAGTACGATTGTAAACAATGCTGTTGAAGGTCAAAATGCGCTTACTATTGGTGGCAACAATGTATCTGGTACCTGTCTGTTTCAAGAGGCAGAAGCAGTTGTTGGCAGTGTTTACACTCTAAGTTGTCAAGCAAGCCGTAATGCAGCAACAAGCTGGTCTTCAATGCAGCTAAGCTTTACAACAAGCACATTTGCTGCAACAGGTGTTAGTCAGCTTAAAGAAATTACAGGCTCGAGCTATTCTCCAGTCAGTATCACGCTAACAGCGCCTGCCAATGCAGCAAACATAGCAGTCACTCTCTATAGTGAAGACAACGCTTCATTCGATGATTGCATACTCACAACTGGTACAGTCACTCCGCCACCACCTCCTTCCCCACCGCCTCCTCCCCCACCAAGTCCAACTAACTCTGCCCCAACCATTGCAGCAATCCCTGCACAGAGCACTGTCCAGAACACCACTATTGTTCTTGGCGTATCTGCACAAGATGCAGATAACGACACACTAAGCTATAGTGCAGTCGGTTTACCTGAAGGTATATCTATCTCGCCTACAACAGGCATAATGACTGGTAAAGCAGATATTGTAGGAACAAGCAATGTAACTGTGACTGTTAGTGATGGCACTACAAACGCATCAACATCATTTACATGGAGTGTTACACCTGAAACGATTACACCACCACCTGTAACAAACCTACTTATCAATCCAGACTTTGAAAGTAGCTTAACTGGTTGGGACTTGAGTGGTTGTGGTGCAGGAACAATCACCACATCAAGCTCAGTTAGCAGTAGTGGTAACAGCTCACTAGTATTAACTGGTGCAACAGTTTGTGCTGGTCAAGGCATAACACCTGAAGCTGGTAAGACCTATACTTTAAGCTGTGATGTACGCAACGTTGGTAGCGCTTATGCTGATATGAGCCTTTACGCTGATAGTACTGAAATTGCTATCGCTGAACTAACAGGCAATACCTTCAACAGAACAAGTATTAGTGGCACTGTTCCTGCTGGCACATCAAACCTATATGTATACTTCTATCACGAAAATTCAGGTAGCATCTATATTGATAATTGTGTGCTAAATAGCAACTAGTTACTTAAGATTCAAATACTAAGTTAAAAGACAAACTTAGCAAATAAATCCCCCTTCTTATACGTACTTAAGAAGGGGGTTCTTATAGTGTTGCTATTTGAAATATTGCGAAAGACCGTGTTTGCTTAAATAAGAAAGATGAGGTCACGGTCTTTCAGAGAAGAGTGAAGGGTCTAGTAGTTGACCCATCTCAAGGCTTTGAATAAATAAGCCTGAGATGAAAAAGATTAACACTTCTTAATTAAAAATTCAAGTAAGTGCTGAAATTTGTGTGCATATTTTGTGTGCATATACAGTATTGACGACAAGCCAAATATAAAAAATACTGCTCAAAACAAAACCCATTACAAA
The DNA here is from genome assembly GCA_937924455.1 of uncultured Deinococcales bacterium. GTDB lineage: Bacteria > Deinococcota > Deinococci > Deinococcales > Trueperaceae > CALGZD01. The sequence goes on along the minus strand of CALDTA010000524.1, from coordinate 1,433 downwards.
GCTGCTAAACTAACTATACACAAACGAAGTACTAACCTTTGGCATCACAACAGCTAGTGCAATTAAGTATGGAACAGTCTCAAATCACAACTACTCATAAAGTAAACGAAGTTAACTTCTACCAAAAGAAACTAGCAGAAGGTGGTGCTATTCTTGCGCCTATGGCAGGCTACACCGACGCCCCTTTTAGAAAACTATGCCGAGACTTTGGTAGTAGCTGGGCTGTGACCGAAATGGTGAGTGCAAAGGGTATGGTGCAAGGTGATTTGCAAGGCATAGAAATTGGTGAACCTTACCCTGATGAGCCAGACTTAGTGATTCAGGTCTTTGGTGGAGAACCTGAGATCGTCGCTCAAGGTGGACGCCTACTATATGACCACTATGTACCTAAGGCAATTGATTTGAACATGGGCTGTCCTGTCAAAAAGGTAACAGGTAAAAGCTGTGGCTCTAAACTCATGCAAGACCCAGAACGTGCTGCTGATATCGTTGCTGCGCTAAATGCAGCGGTTCCTGTGCCTGTAAGTGCAAAAATGCGCCTCGGATACGACACTGTTAATGTGCTTGAGGTGGCTCGAGCCCTCGAAGAAGCAGGCGCAGCAGTCATCGCTGTACATGGTCGCACTGCCCAGCAAAAATACACTGGCGTTGCAGACTGGGATGCCATCCAAGAAGTGGCAGAAGCTGTTTCTATTCCTGTTATTGGTTCAGGTGATGTACAAACAAAAGAGCAATATGACCAATACCGCAATCTTGGTCTTGGTGTCATGATTGCCAGAGGCTCCATGGGCAAACCATGGATATTTTCAGAACTAAAAGGTGAACAAGCACCAACGCCTGAGACAATTGCCCGTATAGCCTACACACATGCCCAACTTCACCTAAACTGGTATAGCGACGGTAGTGACTACGGCGAACTACGTGCCATGCGTCATTTGCGTTCACAACTAATCAAATACTTTGAGTTTTTACCTGACAGTCGCATAGTCCTAAAAGATATGGCCAGCCTAGAACAGTTAGCTAAATTCATTTTCGACAACTTTGCTATTGACCTAAGCAACGACGTTTGCAATGACCTTAAACGTAACCGCCCAGAGAAAACAAGAAAACGCAAAAAGACGTGGAAAAATCGCAAAAGTCGTAAACTCCTAGCACAGCAAACACAAGCTACAAACAGTAGCCTGTAGCGAATGTTTTTACTGCCCTATAAGCTAACTACCCGCCAAACTACCCGCCATAGCAACACATTCCAAATGCGAATGTTGACATAGTATTGTACTATGCTAGTACAATAAGCAATTCCACGATTAACTGCGACAGCAGTTAATCGGCGAGCGGAGTGCGAGTAAGAATAAAGCCACTCAGTGTGTACTGTTATTTCGTGGAAACGCTGAATAAAAAGGAGATTATGGACACTATTCAAATTCAAACAA
>CALDTA010000523.1:0-12822 GCA_937924455.1 uncultured Deinococcales bacterium | reverse complement strand
GTAGGTTCAATCTCTAACACCGTTGCATCTGCCCAAAGACCTTCAAGGTCGTAAAATTCTCTAGCTTCTTGACTCATGATATGAACGACAATGTCACCGTAATCCATAAGCACCCAGCGCTCCGAAGGTCCCTCTATGCTCGAAACAGGGTATCCTTTGCTTTTCAAATCGTCTTTGACATTTTCCTGCATAGCTTTTAGCTGCAAAGTTGATTCACCTGTTGCCACAATAAAAAAGCTCAAGCTGTCTGAAACAGCACGTAAATCTAGTGTGCGAATGTTAATTGCACGTTTGTCATCTAAAGCATCTACAATCAGTTGTACTCTGTTAGTTGTATCGTCTTGTGAAATTTCAAGACCTCCTGAGGTCAGTATAGCATCTATTTTGTTTCAAAAATATTTATATAGTCTAAGTTTTGTTAGTTTGATAGGACTTCGATACTGCTTGCAACAGGTTCTTTGCTCTGCTGATAACCATAAAACTTAATTGCATCTTGCCCTAAGATGATTTGTAAATCAAGTGCTGTACCGCCTTGTGTTTCTATTCTGGTTACCTGATTACGATTCACGTGTAACATGCTGGCATAGTAACCTGCTGCTTCAAAGGCGCTCGTTGTTGAGGAAATAACTGTAATGGGCTCGAGCCCCGCCTGCTCGAGCCAGATGTCATCTCTATCGACACCCTGCGCCCGTAACTGCGAAACCATCCAACTACCTAGTTCTTCTTCACCACTGCTATTGGTTACCAATATTTTTGCATCAGGCAATAGCGCGATATCAAGTTCTTCCTGCTGTGTACCATAAAGTTCAGCTAGCATCCTGTCTTTTTCAGACTCAATAATTTGTAAATCGTAGCTTCCCTCAATAGTCTCAGTAGGCACCGTGATTGTGTTCAAGGTGATTTTATCAACTCTAGGTACGAGATCTAACACTGTAGTAATTGGGATATTCGTTTCAACATCTTGAAATACTGTTTGGATAATAGCAGGAATATTAGCTCGAACATGCTGTTCTTTTAAGCGCTGCAACATGGCTAGTGCCAAACTTTTAACTCTGTCAATGCGCCCAAAGTCGCTCAGCTCATTATCTCGAAAGCGAATAAAACCACCAATTTGCTCAGCAGTTAAGGTTTGCAAACCAGCATCGAGGTCTATCTTCAATCCACCTGCAACATCTTCGTACTTCATGTCATAGGGCACATTAATTTCAACACCACCGAGTGCCTCAACAATGTTTTCAAAAATCTCCATGCTGATAATCACATAGTTATCAGTACTGATACCAATCTCAGCAGCAGCAGCAGCCGTTAAGCCTTCTGCACCTTGGTAAAGGTACATAGAGTTTATTCGAGTCTGCCAAGCTGACAAGTAAACATCTCTAGGAATAGACATCATTCGAATGTCATTGCCCACAACATGCACAAAGAAAATAGTATCTGTGCGCTTACCAAGTCTTTGGTCGCTACAAAGCTTACCATCCCAACCTATAATTGTGCCGTTTTCATTGTAAATAGGCTCATTGTTATGGTCATAACAATCATAATCACGCCCTGCCAAAACAAAGCGTAATTCAAAATTATCCTCAACTGCTTCTGCTATGACAGGAGGTGCTGGTGGATAAATTATTTTTTGTTGTTCGTAACTAAACCAGTATGCAACTAAACCAAATAGTGCAAGACCAACACCTAGTAGTAAAAGTAAACGTCTACGTAAGTTGGTCAACTTTGTTAATCGCACCTAATCGAACTAATCGCATTATGTACCCTAAGGGTATCAGGGTGAACAGGCTTACCTCTTGATTGCAAGTAGCTCACTTTGCAATTTACTGCCTTTTTATAAGCAGCAAAGAGATTTTCTAAAGCAAGTTCACGAATATCTTCATTGACATTGCGTCCAGGCTCAGAAACATCTGCAATATAAACAGCCATACCCACACGGTTCGTTGGCAAAACACCAAAAGTGTGCCCCTCAATAGCATCAAGCACAGTAGCATCATCCATGCCCCACTGCTCAGCTAGTGCTCGTCCTGCTTTACCATGCAAGACCAAGTGACACTCACACTCAACATCTATTTGAGGTTTTGCTAAAGCGTGCATCGCTTCACAGTCAAGCTCTCTAGCAATATCATGCAAAATAGCAGCTTTAGCCGTCGCTTGCCGTTCAGCTCTAGAAAAGCTATTGGCTTGACCAATTGCATCTGCTAACTTTGTTACTCGCAAAACATGAGCAAAGCGCTTAGGTGTAAGCTGAATAGCTACACGCTGATACCAAGGAGAAATCACCTCAACAACTTCAGAGCTCAAACCTTGAAGATCAAGGCTGTTCAAATCAGTACTGGGCAAAATAACTGCGTTAGCGCTTTTTGATACGGTCTTCTTTTGACTCTCTAAAACGGTTTGATCAATCGAAACTGTAGGGGTATGTTGCTGCAAAATATAAAGCTGATTATCATAACTGAAGTCTTGCAAGTTTAGTCTCCCAAAAAAAACTGTTAAAAAAAGCATTCAGGCTACTACTGGTCCTGAATGTCAACAATTCTAATTAAAATATAAAATCGTGTCTTGCGGCTGTACCTTGGTTTATACGGTTTATGCTGCGGTTTATACTGCAATTTATGCAACGGTTTATGCTGCAATTTATGCGACGGTTTATACCGTGTTTTTGAATTTTACCTAGAAATTTTATCGATAGATTTGACATGTTCATAGTCATAACTTTCTTCTGGGCAAGCTTCAACGATTAGGTACAGTAAATAATCAAAATAACTAAAATACTAAATGTCGGTTACAAAATTTTATTTGGAGTTTGAGCTAACTCAAACTATTACTATCTACTTCTGTTCTTGTGGGTTTGTTTCATGCAGGATTACATTCAAACATATCTTTAAATGTAAGACGTAAAATGTAAGACGTAGCCCAACCTCTCTATAAATCCGAGTTTACTACTACTTCATATTCGTTGTATGAGTTTTTATACTAGGGGACTCACAAACGATTTTTCAGGTTCTAAAGTTAGTAAATTTAAAACCTGTGCTCGAGCCCGTACTCAACTACCAAAAAGATTCTAATGCTAGAAAAGCACAAAACTCTTAAACATTAGTTTACATTACTATCTTGATAACTGCAATAACTTAATTAATCAAGGTGTTGTGTAAGAAAACAAAAACACTTTGGTTGGGTTATTGAATTTCCTCTATAGTTCTCACCCTAGTTATTAGGGGTACAATCTAGCAAGTATTCACTATACATCTTACTCACTCATAGAATCTTACTCACTTATAGCATCTTGTCACTATTAATAGCGTTTCCACATAACAACTGTACACACTAAGTGAGTTAATTCTTACTCGTTACGAAGCTCGCCGATTCACTGCTGTAGCAGTGAATCGTGGAACTGCTATAAGTAAGCTCTTATCGATGACCTTCTTCATCAAAATACTCAAAAACAGACTCAGCAATAATCACATCATCACCATTTTTAGCACCAGCACGCTTAAGAAGCTTATTCACCCCTAAACTCATAAAGTGGTGGTGGAGGTAAGACACAGCGTCAGCGTTGCGGGTATCAAAACGAGAAATCACACGTTCAACTTCTTCGCCAGTCACTAACCAAGAAGCACTTGCTTCATCATCTTCACCGTCTTCTTCATTGTCTTCATTGTCATAGCCTTGCTCTTCAGATTCAACCTTAACCACTTTGATTGGTTCAACCTTGACTTCGACGACTTCTTTTGGCATAGGCTCCAGTGGTGCAACTTCTGGTAACAGGTCAAATACAAGTGTTTTGAGATCTTCCAAACCTGTACCTTCTTGCGTAGAAATAGCGACTATCGGCAAACCAAAACTACTCAGTTCATCCACTATTTCCTCAACCTCTTCTGCTTCTGCCAAATCGATTTTGTTTAAGATGATAATGCCCTGCTTAGCAAACAAATGCGGGTCATAGTTTTCAACTTCTTTTTGTAGTGCTTTGAGGTTTTCAGCAGGTTCTTCAGCTATATCCAACACATAAGCAAGTAAACGTGTCCGAGATATATGTCGTAAAAACTCGAAGCCTAGTCCTTTACCTTCACTAGCCCCATCAATAATTCCAGGAATATCCGCTAGGGTAAACCGCTGCATATTTTGCTCAATAACACCCAAGTTTGGTGTCAATGTTGTAAATGGATAAGAAGCAATTTCAGGCGTCGCATTTGATAAAGAAGCAAGCAAACTAGACTTACCAGCATTCGGATAGCCAACAAGACCAACATCTGCAATAGAACGAAGTTCTAGTACTAACCTTCGCTTATCGCCAGATGTACCATATTCTGCAAAACGTGGCATTTGCCGTCTCGATGTCGCAAAAGATGCATTTCCCCGACCACCTACACCACCTTTAGCAACACAAACCCGCTCACCCACTTCAATTAAGTCTGCAAGCAACTCACCTGTGTCAGAATCTCTAGCAATCGTACCCACAGGCACATAAATGGTGATGTCATCTGCTTTGCGACCATTTTTGTTTCGACCTGAACCATTATCACCAGATTTAGCTTTAAAGACACGTTTTCCTACTAAGCGATCTAGTGACGTTACATCAGTGATTGCCTCAAGGTAAACACTGCCACCACGTCCACCTTCGCCACCATCAGGTCCACCTTTAGGGATGTATTTGAGCCGACGCATGGACATACAACCATCGCCACCCTTACCTGCTTGTATAACTATTGTGATTATGTCTCGGAAAGCCATTACTCTCTATCTCCAAAAAATCTAGCTCCAAAAAAAATGACGCCTCAGCTTCACGCCAAGACGCCTAACTTTCTATATGCGTAACGCTCAGTCAGCAGCGATTGCAGTTTCAACAGGATCTACACTGATGAAACGACCGTGTGCACCTTTACTAGCAAACTGAACGTAACCAGTTTTTAGTGCAAAGAGCGTGAAGTCTTTACCTTGACCTACATTTGCACCTGGCTTGAATTTTGTACCACGCTGACGAACGATGATAGTACCTGCATTAATTAGCTGACCTTCAAAACGCTTAACACCTAAATACTTAGGATTACTATCGCGCCCGTTCTTTGAACTACCTACACCTTTTTTATGTGCCATTATCTAAACCTCGCTAATTGTTTTTTTAAACAAGAATTTCTTTAACTTTTAGCTCTGTGTAGGTTTGGCGGTGACCTTTACGTACACGAGAGTTATTTTTTGCCTTATAGCGCAAAATGCGGATTTTTTCGCCTTTGAAGTGTTTTACAACTTCAGCTTTAACACTAGCGCCATCTACTAAAGGTGTACCAACAGCCACACTGTCTCCACCAACCATCATTACTGGTAAGTCAACAATATCACCAGGCTCAGCCTTTAAAAGTTCAACCTTGAGCACGTCGCCTTGTGCTACTTTGTATTGATTACCACCTGATTCAACAACTGCAAACATGCTCTTTTACCTCCAAGGTTGTAATAGCCCTTGCTAATAACCTTATATACTTAAAATATATTCAATAAAATAATCGAACTTGTAAGGATTAACGCCTCTTACAGTCCATTAATACAATTAATTGTGGTGGAGCTGAGGGGAATCGAACCCCTGACCTTCTGAATGCCATTCAGACGCGCTCCCAACTGCGCCACAGCCCCAAACGGCAAAGTTAAGTTTAAGGCTTATTTTATTGGGATGTCAAGACGAAAAACGGAGAAAAATTTCATACTAAAAGCCTAGTGAAACCCTAGTGAAACCTAAGCTAAACCTTAAATTTAGCATCTAAAAAACCCCTAACAAAGGACAAGTAGAGAACAAGTTAGAGGGCAAGCAGAGGGCAAGAATGGTTCTAGATTTCTCCCTATGACGTTTCTCCCCATAACAAAAGGTAGGATATTCACTAACATGCCTCAACTGATTCGTGCCCATCTTCTGCACACACCTGAAAGCCCTTTCGAAAACGGTACAGGCGCATTGCATAGTTACAGCGATGGTGCAGTTGTTATTGATAAAGGTGCTATTCAAGCATCTGGTAACTACAAAGATGTAAAAGCACAATTTCCAGACGTACCTGAAAAGCATCATCCTAATGCCTTTATCCTGCCTGGCTTTGTTGATTGCCATGTGCATTTCCCGCAAATAGCAGTCATTGGGGCAATGGGTATGGAACTGCTGGACTGGTTAGAAAAGCGGACCTTCCCCGAAGAATCTCGCTTAGCAGATGCAACTTATGCAAAAGAAACCGCCCAAACCTTCCTTCAGACTATGCTCCGCAATGGCACAACTACAGCTATGGTCTTTGGCGCACACTTTCTAAATGCACAAAACGTTCTTTTTGAAGAAGCTCAAAAGCTTAACCTAAACATCATCAGTGGACTTGTAACCTCTGACCAAAACATTCCTGATAGTCTAAAAACAACACTTGAAAAAGCCTATCAAGAAAACAAAACTCTCATTGAAAAATGGCACGGGAAAAATACACTTCGCTACGCAGTCATGCCACGTTTTTCTGTAACTTGCTCAGATGCACTTTTAGAAGTCTGTGGCACACTCATGGCAGAACATCCAGATGTTTACTTCCATACTCACATCAACGAAAACCCTAGCGAAATAGCCTTTGTTAAAGAGCTTTTCCCATGGGCAGAAGATTATTTAGCAACCTATGAACGCTATAACCTGATTGGTAAACGTTCCGTACTGGCACATAACGTCCATGTTTCAGATGATGCGCTAACTAGACTTGCTAAAGCAGAAGCAGCCATAGCACACTGCCCAAGTAGCAACATGTTTATAGGCAGCGGTCTGTTTGATATGCGAAGACATTTAGAACACAAAATCCGCCTTGGCTTAGGCTCAGATGTTGGTGGGGGTACTGGTTTTAGCCTTTTCAAAGAGGGGTTGATGGCTTACCAAATGCAGATGCTCAAAGAAGACGGTTACAGACTCAACAGTAGTGAGCTACTTTATTTAGCAACAAAAGCTGGTGCAGAAGCACTGGGTTTAGATAATCAACTTGGGGATTTACAAAAGGGTAAACGAGCTGATTTAGTCATTGTTGAAGCACCCAAAGATAGCACACTAAGCCAAGCACTCAAGCACAGTCCAAACGAAGAAGCTGCGCTGAGTAGCCTATTTACCTTAGCTAGAGAAGATTGTATAAAAGAAGTCTATGTAGCTGGAGAATCTAGTTACCAACGAAATATACTATAGAGATATAAAATGATTAACGAACTACTGCCCATTTTTTTTAATGTCATCACACCTGTTTTTGTAGTTGTGTTAATCGGTTACTTTGCTGGCAAACCTTTGCAGTTAGAAGCTCGTACGCTGAGCCGTACTGCCTACTATGTGTTTATACCTGCTTTTGTATTTAGCATCATCAGTACTGCCAAAGTAGATGTTGGGCTTATTGCTCAAATGATAGCTTTTATGACTATCGTAATTCTGCTAGTTGGTGGTGTTGCCTATGGTGTAGCCAAACTACTAAAACGTAGTGCTATGGTCACAGCAGCCTATATACTCATAGCCACCTTTCCAAATGTTGGTAACTTTGGCTTGCCTATCATCAGCTTTAAGCTTGGTGAAATTGCCCTAGCAGATGCCACTATGTACTTTTTAATTATGATGACGCTTGGTTTCATCTGCAATGTTGGTATCGCTAACCTTTACAAGGGTAATAACCTAACTGCTTTAGTCGAGGTACTCAAAACACCTGCACTGGTTGCACTTGTGCCAGCACTTTTAGTGAATTGGGGCAACGTACCTGTCCCACTTATGGTCGATAGAGTAACAACACTCTTAGGAGATGCTATGGTTCCTACCATGCTCTTTACATTAGGCGTACAGCTACGCAACATACCAAAAATAACCATTAGTACAGATGTAATACTAGCTTCACTAGTCAGACTTATTGCTGGTGGTCTGCTAGCAATTGTTATTGGTAGGTTCTTTCCGCTTTCAGAACTCACACTAAATACAGGAATCATACAAGCAAGTATGCCCGTAGCTGTTTTGACTTCGATTATTGCACTTGAGTATGATGTTGAGCCGAATTTTGTGACGACATCGGTTTTGTTTTCGACGCTTCTGAGCGTGATTACACTTACTATTCTTCTAGCAGTACTTTGATTTAGATTTCACACAGCGATTTAGATTTCACACAGCATCCTAAAAATGAACTATGTCTTGGCATGTGCATCAATAATACGCAAATAATACGCACAGCATTGATAACTATCTAAACTCACATTGGTGCTGCTATGCCTTCAATAACGGTGTAGCGAAAACTTCTCTAGCTGTTAGATAGACTATTTTTTGTAACTGCTATCTATACGAGGTAAGTTACTATGAAACACAATCATTTTCTTGTGATGTTAATCTGTTTAAGCTAGACATATTACGAAGGATTTACATAACGATATTGAGTAAATTCACTAACCCCCTACCACAATTAATAAAATATACAATCTATTAAACTGCCCCTGCAGAATAGAGAAAGAACCTTGAACCGCAATATTTATAGAGACTGTGTAATCTTAGTCTTCCTCATACTGCAATGCTTCACTGTGCTCATCATATTATACGGCTTAAAAATCAATAGCACCTTTTTTAATCAAGGTCATAATGTTGTTCAAACACATAACCTTGAAATGATGACCCTAGTCACAAATAACATTTCCAATTACTTAGAAGGTTTTTTCAAGCCAGCCCAAAGTGTGGTGGAATCAAGTCATGACCTAGTTTTTGATGGTCAACTAGACTATCTTGACGACAAACAATTGCAACTGTACTTTGTTCGACAATTAGAACGCAATGCTAGCTTTTCTGGTGCTTTTTTTGGTAGACCCAACGGCTCTTTTATCTTTGTAAAACGTGAAGATAAAGGCTACAAGACCAAAATCATCCAAACACAACCCACAAGACAAGTTTACTTTGAAACACAAAATTTAGACGGTGAGCAGCTCAACAGCTATTTGGACAACCAAGACGGTTATACGCCTATTGAACGTCCTTGGTATCAAAAGGCTATTGAATCAACTGCTACTATCTGGACTGAGCCCTATACTTTTTTTACATCACAAAAATCTGGTGTTACCGCGGCTATTGCAGTTAGAGATAAAAACCAGCGATTGTTAGGTGTCATAGGTGTTGATGTTGAACTTGAAACCTTATCAAGCTATCTTGAGCAATTTACGCTTTCTGAGTATCAAAGCTTTCCTCTATTAATCTCACCAAATGGTCAAATAATAGCTAAACCCCAAAATTCAGAAAATGCTAGAAGCTTACTTCCATTTTTTGAAATTGATTATATAGAAAAGTTTTTAGTTCCTCAAAGCAGTCAACAAATTATGCTTGGCGAAATTACTGAAATACCAATTGCTGACACAAGTTATTTGAGCCTTTTTAAAAGGGTTACAACATTGTCAAGCCAATCTTGGCTATTGGGGATATATGCACCCAAAGCAGTTTACAGCAAAAACATAGAAAGGTATTATGAAAACAATATTACATCGATGGTATTGCTGTGGCTTTTATTTAGCCTACTAGCCCTTTTACTAAGTTTTCTGTTAAGTAAGCCTCTAAAAAGATTGCAACGCAGAGCAACAACTGACTCTTTGACAGGTCTACTAAACCGTAGAGCATTCATTAACAAAGTAGACCGTTTGAAACTCAAAGCAGAACAAAAGAAAAAGCAATCTGCTTTATTTATTATCGACTTAGATAATTTCAAACCTATTAATGATACCTATAGTCACGTTGTTGGTGATGAAGTACTAGTCAATGTTGCAAAACGTCTTAAACATTCAGTAAGGAAAGGTGATGTTGTTGCACGTATTGGTGGTGACGAGTTCGCTATATTTTTATCTTCTGATAACCAACTTGATCTGTACAAACTAGGTCACAAAATTCGCAAGACTGTTTTAAAAACACCGATAGTGTCATCAAAGGCAATTCACTCCGTTGGCTTAACACTTGGAGCTATATACCTAAAAGAGTCTGTCAATCCAGAAGTTTCTTTAGCTTATGCTGATAAAGCTTTGGTCGAAGGAAAGATAACAGGAAAAGGTGATGTGTACATAGCACGCTATACTGAACAATCTGAAAATGAGCTAAAGCTAAATTTAAGAACACCAACTATGATCTATGAAGATATAACTACATCAGCTTAAAAATGAACGAACCCTGCTACAAAACGTTATTACAAGAATTTGCCACAAGACGTTATTACAAGACATTAGGTATTTGCTATTGATACGGGGTATCAACAGTATTAACGGTATCAACAAGGAAATCTTGTCTGGCAAATCACTTATCTAGCAAATCATAACGTCACTTGCCTTTAACAAAAACACCCAAAATCAATCGGTGTTTGTTGGTACACGACCATTTGGTACGTTTGCTACGACTCGTATACTATTATCGCTGTGTTCAATATCAACATTAATTTCTTTGTTGTTTTCATCTGGAAAAAAGCGAGTAATAACTTTGTGGAGTTCAGCTTTCAATTCTTCCATCTGACCTGGTGACATTTGCGCTCTGTCATAGGTAATAACAACTTTCAGGCGTTCTTTGAGAACATCTTTAGTCTTTTTACGATTAAAAAACCACATGACTAACCGCCACCAAACATACGTTTGAGTCCCGAAAAGAAACCACCTTCTGCTTCTAAAGACTGATATGGAATATCTTGACCTTGAATACGCTTAGCTATGTTATTGAAGGCATCACTTGCTTTGCTATTTGAAGTCAAACTCGCAATATTACCAACATTGGTTGAAACTAGAATCGCTTCATCTTCAGGCACAATGCCTATTAGATTGATACCAAGAATCTCCAAAACATCATTGACCTCAAGCATATCGCCACGCTTAACCATTGCTGGGCGAATTCTGTTGATAATCAATTTTGTTTCGTAAATTTCTCTTGCTTCTAGCAAGCCAATGATTCTATCTGCATCTCGAACGCTAGCAACTTCTGGGTTCACAACAACAAGCGCACCTTCGGCAGCACTAGCAGCAGTTTGGAAGCCTGTTTCGATACCTGCAGGACTATCAATTATCACTCTATCAAAGTTTTCTTCTTCGATAAGGCGTCTAACAATAGTTTCCATTTTTTCTTCATCAAGTGAGTTTTTATCTCTTACTTGCGAAGCAGCCAATAAGAAAAGATTTTCAACACGTTTGTCACGAATAAGCGCCTGTGTTAGTTTACAGCGCCCTTCAAAAACATCAATAAGGTCAAAGACGACGCGTCCCTCTAAACCCATAACCACATCAAGATTGCGAAGTCCAACATCAGTATCGATGACAACGACTTTTTCGCCATGTTTTGCAAGTGCTGCACCAACATTCGCAGTGGTTGTGGTTTTGCCTACGCCTCCTTTGCCTGACGTAACAACTATAGCTCGAGCCTTCACATATTCCCCTATACACAGTACATTTTGACTACAGTAAACTACCTAGTTAGTTCCAATAGCCAAACTTTGAATTTAGGTTATAGACACATAAAAACTGCAACAGCTAAAACCCTGTACAATTCTTATGTGACCTTCTCCACATGCATCATACCGTTAATCTGCATGTCTTGTGCAAGTATGCAGAACTTTCATCACCTATTTTTGTAGTTTTTCGTTATTTTTTAGGTGCAACAAAGCGCCAAACTAGTGGCAAAAGCAAAGCAGCAACAGCAATTTTGATAAGATCACCAGCAATAAAAGGTGTCAGTCCTGCTTGTAAGGTTGCTTGAAAGCTTGGCATGATTTTGTTTAACCACGCTAAACCAAAAACGTAAATAACCATGTTGCCAAGAAGCATAGCAATAATTGTTAAAACAACATTGCGGTTCCAACCTCTATTTGCCAAAAAGCCAACGAGCGCAGCAGCTACGACAAAACCAGCTAAATAACCACCTGTAGCACCTTGCAACACGCTCCAGCCACTTGCGCCACCAGCAAAAACACCTAGACCTAAACCACCAACGATGAGGTAAGCAACTACTGTGAATGTACCAAGGCTAAGACCATAGGCTGCACCTATAAGCAAAACACCTAAAGTTTGACCTGTGATAGGTACAGGACCAATTTCTATACGGAATTGAGCAAGTAAAGCAATGAAGACTACACCTAAGATAAGACGTAGGATGGATGCGATTAGGCTCGAGCCAAATGGCAGCAAATAGTTAATCAGTGGTTTTTCTAAACTTACACTTTGAGTCGTTATATTGTGAGTGGTCATAGTAATTTCTTTAATCCTCCAGATTTTTAAGCTTTAGCTGTTTAAGCATTAGCTGTTTGAGCAACTGAAACTATAACAATCAAAATGCTCTTCAGCCTAGATACAGCTTGTACCAAAATACACAAGCCTTATGGTCTAGCAAAGGCGTATATTGAATGCTATGACCGAAGCCACAAAGAGTACAGCCACAAAGAGTGAGAGTGAAACCAAACAAACTGAAGAGCGAACAGAAAAAGCCTCAAACTGGGAAACAATGGTAGACACCGTATTCCCAAACCAAACAAACCCCCTAGGCACACTCTTTGGTGGACATGTACTAGAACTCATGGATGTCAACGCAAGCATTGCCTGTTTACGCTTTTGCCGGTTACCTGTTGTAACCGCATCAACAGAGCCTATTGATTTCCGCAACCCCATTTTCGTTGGCGAAATCATTGAACTACGCAGTAAGGTTGTTTGGACAGGTACAACAAGCATGATTGTGCGAAGCGAAGTTTATGGCGAAAACCCTCTCAGTGGTGAAAGACGCCTTTGTACTATCGGACACCTAAACTTCGTCGCACTCAAAGACGGCAAGCCAACACCTGTACCAAACATCAAAATTGAAACTGAAGAAGAACA
>CALDTA010000522.1:0-6707 GCA_937924455.1 uncultured Deinococcales bacterium | reverse complement strand
ACGTGCGACACTTCAAGCAACGTTGGGTAATCTTGAAACTCAAAATGCTGATTTAACAACACAAGTGTCAACACTAAATACACAGCTAACTGAAAGCACCACACAGTTATCAACTGTAAGTGGTCAGTTAGATACAATGGTTCCACAAACTGAGCTTGATCGTCTACGCAGTCAGCGTAATGATGCGCTAGCACAGCTTCGTGGTGTAACTAGTTCAAGTGCTGAACTTCAAAGCAATCTTGATGTAGCAAACGCAAGAATTGCTGAACTAGAAGGTCAACTTGGTGGCATGGTTACAAGTGCTGACTTAGATGCAGCAAACGCAAGAATCGTTGAACTAGAAGGTCAACTTGGCGGTATGGTTGCAAGTGCTGACTTAGACACTGCAAACACAAGAATTTCTGAATTAAGTGCTGAGGTTGAAACGCTTCGTAGTGGTAGTGATGAGCAAGTTGCTTCTTTAAACGGGCAAATTGAAGGTCTAAACGTTCGCATTGGCGAAATCACCGCAGAGCGTGACGAAGCACTTTCACAGGTTAGCCAAGTCAATGGTCAACTAGAAGGTTTACAAGCAAGCGCTGGTCAGGTTGATGGTCTAAACACAGAAATTGCCACCTTAACAGAAAGCCTGCGTGTAGTTACTGTTGAGCGTGATAACTCACTAGGTAACATTGATGGTCTGAATGCTCAGATTACGTCACTAACAACTGAGCGTGATGATGTGACTACGCAAGTTGCAGACTTACAAAGCCAGTTAGATGCTTTAAGTGGTAGTAATAGTGAGCAAGTGGCAACACTTCAAGGTCAAATCGAAGGTTTAAATTCTGATATTGCTACTATTACAACTGAGCGCGATACAGCACTAACAAACGTATCTTCACTTAGCAGTGAGTTAGAAGCACTACGTGCTACTGCAGGTGAGGTTGATGGATTGAATGCACAAATTCTCTCATTGACATCTGAGCGTGACAATGGTGTAACCCGTATTGGTGAACTTGAAGCACAACTTGCAGATGGTACAGATTTACAAGCTCGTCTTAATGATCTGCAAGGTCAGTTCGACGGTATTGTTGTTGAGCGTGACAGTATTGTTGTTGAGCGTGATAATGGTGTAACTCGCATCGCTGAGCTAGAAGCACAACTTTCTGATGGTAGTGACTTACAAGCTCGTTTAGCTGCCTTGCAAGCTGAGTTTGATGGTCTAGTGACTGAGCGTGATGGTCTAAGTAGCAACTTAGCAAGTCAAGCAAATGACTATGATGGTCGTATCGAGCAATTAAATGTACGTATTGCTGAGCTAGAGGCACAACTTGCTGAGCAACAAGCAGCAGCAGCAGCACCTACATTGGAAGGTGCACAAGCTAGAGCGATTCGTCTATCTGGTGAGCTACGTGCACTTAGAGATGCATTCCGTGCAGGTACAGCTAACCAAGCAGAATTTAATGCAAAGCAGCTCGAGCTGCGTCAAGCACAAGGTGAAGTTGCTAGCATTGTTGGTGCTCAAGGTACCTACACTGTTCAAGAAGGCGACACACTAGGTAACATTGCAACGTCTTTCTACGGTAACTTTAATCGTTACACAGATATTGAAGAAGCAAATAGTTACATTACACAAGGTAATCCAGACTTGATTTACCCTGGCTTCGAACTTGTTATTCCTTAATAAGTTCTAGCCTTAAAGTCTAATAGCTTGCAAGTCTAATAGCTTTCAAGTCTAAAAAATTAAGCGAGTGAGGTTTTTGCCTCACTCGCTTTTTTGTATTTCTACTGTATTTCTAGCGTATTCTTTGGTTTAGGAGTATTTAGGCATTTTGTGTAAATTCAATATAAGAATCAAGCTTTTCAAGTGCTTTACCACTGTCCATGATTTCAGCAGCAATTTGTACACCTTCTTTGATGTCTAGTGCTTTGCCAGCAACATACAACGCTGCTCCAGCATTCAACTGAACAATGGCACGTTTTGCTCCAAGGATTTCTCCGCTGATTACTTTGCGAATGGTCTTAGCATTTTCTTCAGGACTACCGCCTAAAATGTCATCAAATGGATAGCTATTCAAACCAGCATCTTCGGCAGTTAGGGTATAGTTTGTTACTGTGCCGTCTTTAATTTCACTGATGGTGTTTTCTGCTGATACACAAAGTTCATCTAGACCATCTCCATGCACGACAAGTGCATGTTCTACACCTAGACTACCTAAAACCTCAGCAAGGGTAGAGGTGAGTTTTGGGTCATAGACACCCATAAGTTGTCTTGTGGCACTCGCTGGATTGGTAAGAGGGCCTAAAGAGTTAAAGATTGTTCGAGCTTGTAAATCTGCACGAACAGGTGCGACAAAGCGCATGGCGGGGTGGTGTGCTTTTGCATAAATAAAAGCTACGCCAATATCTTCGATACACTTACTTACTTGCCCAGTATTTAGGTCTAAGTTAACGTTTAGGGCTTCGAGTACATCTGCTGAACCTGATTTTCGGGTGACACCACGGTTACCGTGTTTAGCAATCTTGACGCCTGCTGCTGCCACCACAAATATAGTTGCAGTACTGATGTTAAACGTGCTGATGCCTGTGCCACCAGTACCTACGATGTCAAGCAGTGGCTCATTCACATTTGGTAGGACTTTAACAGCTCGACTACGCATGGCTTCTGCAAAACCTGTTATTTCTTCTACTGTCTCGCCACGCACACGCAAGGCTGCTAGCAGGGCAGAAGCTTGCATTTGGCTCAGTTGACCATCCATAAGGTAACCAACAACTTCTTTTGCTTCGTTGCGATTAAGTGTTTCGCCTTCGAAGATTCTATTTAATAGGGGTGCAATTGATATTTCGGTATTTTCTGACATATATCCTCACTTATATATCCGCACTTAAAGACTCCGCACTTAAAGACATGGAAAGCCAAATATGTGTAGCTTTAAGTCTATATCTTAAGATCTAGTAATTTGAGTTGTGATAAAGGAAAGAGGTAAAACGTTTTCCAAACAATTAATATTTATACGAGTTTAGACACGATTGAACTATATTGAGCTACGCCATCGTCCTAACCACAACCTTGTTTTGGAAAAGATATTCATGACTAAGAGTATACATGATTTTGTTCTGAGGTCAAGATTTTTGCCTTTGAAATGTTTGGCTACGTCTTGCTGCGAGCGCACCGTCTAGATAGGCCTTTTCGTAGAGGATAGTTGCTGATTTTTTAAAAACTGTTGTTATTAAAGGATTTAAAATAAATTGTTTTAACCCCAAGAGTAAAGGATGTACACCTAACCTGAAGGCAACAGAGGAAGGTAGTTTTTTTGAGATTACTAGAGCATTGTAGCCTGCGCTGAAAGCCTTATCTGTGTTCTTAGCAAGAGCAGGGTCTGGACCAATGTGTGTTGTTGATGCCTCGGGAAGTGCTAAGAAATCTAAACCAAGTTGCTTTAATTGGTAACCTAGTAGAATATCTTCTCCACCATAGCCTTCAAGGTTTTCATCAAATCCATTGATAGTGTCGATGGCTTGCTTAGGAATACTTGTATTAGCACCGTTGGTATTGCCATAGTTAACTTGTCTTGGTTGCCAACTTGTTTTGGTATCACCATCTACAAAATGGATTGCTCCTATATATACGGCTTGGCGCTTTTCTTGGTTTTCAAAATGTAAGCGAAGTGTATTTTTCGCAGGTATGCAATCATCATCTGAAAAGTAGATAGTGTCGCCCTGTGCTTCTTGGATGCAAGCATTTCTTCCTTTTGATATACCTATATTTTCAGGAAACATAAGACATTGAATGTGATAGGGAAGTGTAAGTGTGTCTATTTTGTCTTTGAGATGCTTATCCCCATCATTAAACCCAATAACGATTTCAAAAAGTGTTTTGTCTAAATCACAGTTTTTAAGTGCTTCAAGTTTTTCTAAAAGGCTGTCTGCACGGTGAAAACTAAGCGTTATGATGCTTAGTTTTATTGTTGATTGAGAAGAAGTATTGTTTAGGGCAGTAGCTATAATGGTAGCCATAGGTATTAGTTTAACAGGTCTGTAGTGTTTGGGAGCTAATCAAAGGGTGTGTCCGAAATGTAAGGGTACATCAGCTATAAGGCTTTAAGATGTTTTTGTAGCGAAGCGTTATGAACTAAGGTTCATGCATAAACTCTGAGGTGTGTCTGCATCGCATATTCAAAGCATTTTTCATAAATCTAAATAGTACTCCCTAAATATACGGACACACCCCTAATCAAACAAAGCACTCTAGCGTTTTTATGGGTTTTGGGTACTATGACCTATGGAAGATATGAAGGTGGCGCTAAAAGCTGCGCTTGAACAAGCTGTTATTGCTCTAGGTGCAGATAGTAGTGCAGATAGTAGTGCAGATAATGTCGATATACCCGTGCAAGACGTTCCCGATAACAAATCAGGTGATTACGGCAGCCCTGCTGCTTTTGCCTTAGCAAAAAAGCTTAAGAAAAATCCTGTTGAAATCGCTAATGGCATCATTGCTAATTTGAAGTTGCCAAGTGGGATAGCTAGTGTGGAAGCAGTAGGACCTTACATCAACTTTCATGTAGATCAATCTGCTTTCGTGCAACAAGTTATTGCTAGCAACTTGCGAGCTGAACCACGTGGGCAAAAAATGATTGTTGAGCACACATCGGTAAACCCAAATAAAGAAGCACATGTAGGTCATTTGCGAAATATTGTTCTTGGTGATTCTATCGCCAGAATCCTCAAAGCTGATGGCTACGATGTGGAAATCCAGAATTACATAGATGATACAGGTAGACAAGCTGCTGAGTCGCTCTTTGCGATTGACTATTTTGATGCTAAATACGATGGTTCCAAGAAATATGACCACTGGTTGGGCGAGCTGTATGTTGAGCTGAATAAAGTTAAAAACACGGTGAGTGAAGAGGAACAAGAAAAAATCGAAGCAGGTGTTGTGGAGATTATGCATCGCCTTGAAAATGGTGAGCTCCGTGATAAAGTTATCGAAATCCTCAATGCAAATCTTGAAACCTATTGGTCACTTGGTGCTGAGTATGACTTACTTGTTTGGGAGTCTGATGTAGTTGACTGTGGCTTTATGGATGCAGGACTTGCTATCTTAAAAAATAGTGATTATGTATCCACGCCAAGCGACGGTAAATTTAAAGATGCGCTTATCATGGATGTATCTGAGTTTATTCCAGGTCTTGAAGAATCAAATGTTGTGCTTGTCCGTAGCAATGGCAATGCGATGTACGTTTGTAAAGACATTGGCTATCATCTCTGGAAAGTTGGCGCACTAAAAGGCTTAAAAGCTGAACGTTTTGCCGAACAGCCTTCAGGAAAAGTTCTTTATACAAGTAGCTCTGCTGGGGTTGAAAGCCTAGATGACCAGTCTTTTGGTGGTGGTGTTAAAGTTGTAAATATTATTGATATCCGCCAAAGACACCCACAAGAGATTGTTAAAACTGCTTTAAAGCTTGCTGATGATGCAACAGGTGGAGATGTTCATCACCACTTAGCTTACGAAGTTGTAAAGCTAGAAGGTGAAGATATGAGTGGGCGTAAAGGTATTACGGTTGCTATTGATACGGCTTTAGAAGGTGCTATCGAACGGGCAAAAACAACCATTCAAGAAAAAAATCCTGACTTAGCTAATAGTGATGAGATAGCTAGACAAGTTGGTCTTTGCGCACTACGTTTTGGCATGATTAAGAGTGAAGCTACGAGGATTATTGATTTTCGTTGGGAACAGGCCCTAAATTTACAGGGTGATTCTGCGCCATACATTCAATATGCCCATGCAAGGGCTTGTAGTATTCTACGAGCAACCGAAGGTGTCGATATTAGCAAAGCTGATTGGTCAAAAGTTGGTGACTTAGAACTTGGTCTAGCTAAAATGATTGCTAAAGTACCAGAAGTGATAGCGAGTGCTGCAAGAGAGTTTGCTCCGCACATTGTTGCACAGTATGCCTTGGAATTGGCAACAAGTTGGAACAGTTATTTTAATCATAAAGATGAAAATGGCAATCCAGATACAAGAGTGTTGGATTCTGAAGAAGGTTTGAAAGAGGCTAGAGTTTTACTAGTTATGAAAGTGCGTGATACTTTAGCTTATATGCTTGGTGTTTTAGGAATAGCCGCACCGCAAGAAATGTAACTCACTATTTTTATTGACGATAATTTGAGGGTGAGTTTAGCTCATCCTCTTTTTTTATCTGTTATGCAAGTAGTTGTTTTGAAAATCTTCGAGAGTTAAATGATCAATCTTTAGAAGCTCTAGCTCTGTAAGCATGTTTGACGTATAGATTTGTTTTAAATGCTCCATCGCAGATGCTGCTCCATCGCTATAGTAAAAGAAATGCTGTGCAGCACGGTTATCTTGGATATAAGGATAGGCTGCTAGCAGAATGTCTTCTGCTTGTTTCCATAAGCTTGCCATATATGCCACGGTGTTCTCTTGTGATTGAATTTTTGCGTATGTATCAGGATAGTAAAGCCTTGAAGATTTCAAATAAGCCTGTAAGTACAGCATAAAGTTGACCATGCCATCAATTTGAAATTGGCTGTAGTTCAGACTTTGTGGTGCAGATGGATTTTGTTTCCTGGCTAAGTGTATCCATGCCTCACCTGTATATGCTGACAGCTCATCTAGTAGACTAGATAGTGTGTTCTTGTGAACATTTGGATTAGCAGATATGTAAATGCTATAGCGTTCACTGCGTTGGAGTGTAGCAGGAACAGTC
>CALDTA010000521.1:0-4051 GCA_937924455.1 uncultured Deinococcales bacterium | reverse complement strand
GATAAACCAGTCTTATACTAAACTGAAAGAAAAAAGTCATAATCAATCAGCAGAAAAAGTTGCCTTTAGAACCGAAGGGCACACAAATTACGAAACTTTGCTATGTTTGTGACTATGACATCCATGATTCACTTCGGTATTAACACCAAATTCTAGTATAGAACTAGTATAGAAAACGTGCGACATGAACCTAACTATCAGTCCAAACATTAACCTAGAAGCCTCCGCTACCTTAGCCATAAACGAAGAAGTAAAAGCCATGTGGAACAGGGGTGAAACTGTCTATCACCTCGGCTTTGGCGAAGCCCGCTTTGCAGTCCATCCAAAAATCGAAGAAGCCCTCAAAACAAATGCTCACCGTAAGGCTTACCCCCCTGTTCAAGGTATTCCTGAACTTCGTGAAGCAGTTGCAAACTACTATGGAAACTTTTTAAATCTAGACTTCTCTGCTGAGCAAGTCATCATAGCTCCAGGGTCTAAAGCGCTGCTCTACGCTGTGCAAATGGCACTTGATGCAGATGTGCTGCTGGCATCGCCGTCTTGGGTGAGCTATGCACCACAGGCGCAACTCCTGCACAAACAAGCTATTCATGTCAAAAGCACAAGTGATAATGCCTTTGCACTAGAGCTCGAGCAGCTCGACGAGGCGCTAAAGCGTTGTACTAGACCCCACAAACTACTGATTATCAATAGCCCTAATAATCCTACGGGACGTGTGCTCGAGCCCGCCTTCTTGCAGTCTCTCGCCGACTACTGCCGTAAACACAACATCATCGTCATGAGCGATGAAATCTACGGCAAAGTTACTTTTGATTTTGAAGAACACAGCGCTATAAAACATAAAAGTCTGGCAAGCTACTACCCTGAGGGCACAATCATCCTCGGTGGTTTAAGCAAGCACCTTTCACTCGGTGGCTGGCGTTTAGGCAAAGCTATCATTCCTAAAACCATGCTCGAACTCACCCAAGCTATCAACGCCATTGCCAGTGAAATCTGGTCTGCACCTAGCGCCCCAATTCAGTACGCAGCAGTCACTGCCTATTCACAAGATGCTGATATCGAAAGCTATATAAACGCATGTGTTTCGCTTCATGCTGCACGGTCAAGCTACATCTGGAAAGAGATAAGCAAGCTTGGCATTCGTTGCCCACAGCCCCAAGGTGCTTTTTATATGATGCCTGACTTCAACCAATACCGTGAAGGCTTAAGCGCTAAAGGCATACATAACTCTAAAGACTTAGCGAGCTACCTGCTCAAAAACTATTCTATAGCTACGCTACCAAGCCAAGCCTTTGGCTTAGCTGATTCTGAACTAGCCCTCAGACTGTCCACAAGCTTTATAGATTTAGAAACTGATGAAGCTGCCAAAGATGTATTGAACCATTGGCAGGGTGACTGGCAAGCTGGCATGTCGTTTGATGATTTAGTAAAGCAAAAACACCCGAATACTGCCAAGATGTTGGAGCAGTTTGGGAGCTTTGTTGAACACATACAGGGACGCACCCCATAGCATAAGCTAAAGAATTCATAATACAATCAATACCGTGCTAGAAGAATCAGTTGAAAATTTTATTGTTCGTTGGAAGCCCTATCTAACGACTGTACAACTACATTCTTGGGTCGAAGGTAGTCCTCTACTAGAGTGCAGCATTCGAGATACGATTTTGCATCTCTTTGAGCGAACTGGTCCCTATAGCAAAATTGTTGGCGAGAATAATATCATCATCCACCCAACAACCAACGGCTTTAAACAGCCAAGCAACTTGCAAAAACAGTTATACATCACAGATATCAGCCAGCTCTATGCCAGAGGCGTCGTCTTGCAGCGTGAAAAGTACTTTTGCGTTGTGGATGCTGGTGTTCCCTTGGTGGTAGCCTGCACCGAAGCAATCCCTGACTTTGTGGGTGAAGGTGAATGGGTCGAGTTTGACTCTCTCAAGCCTGTACATGGTTTTATTGTGCCACCTGAAAAGACCTATACCTATGAGGGTGCTGGGGAGATCTAGACGTGGGGAAGCAGAATCCATTCTGACCTTCCTAAACAATCAACCCATCTTGCAACTCAATCACCCTATCCGCATACTTCGCTGCTACTGGGTCGTGCGTAACCATCAACACAGTCCAGTTTTGTGTATCCACACCTTCTCTAAACAACCTCAGTACATCTTCACCTGTTTGGCTATCTAGGTTACCTGTGGGTTCATCGGCTAGGATAACCACAGGATTATTAATCAGTGCTCTTGCTAGTGCCACTCGCTGCTGTTGACCGCCAGACAATTGATTTGGTCGGTGTTGCAGTCTGTCTTCTATGCCTAAAATCTGGCTAAGTTCATTTAGTCGGGCTTCTAAAACCTGACTCGCGGCAGAGTTCTTACCCGTAAAACCTGCAATAGTTGCTGGCAAAACGATATTCTCTCTAGCAGATAAATTTGGAATCAGCTCGAAATTTTGAAAAACAAAACCCAAATGCTCACGGCGCATCTTGGTGAGGGCGTCATCATTGAGTGAGGTTGTCTTTTGTCCAGCGATGCTTAAGTCACCTGAATCAGGTGCATCTAGCAACCCAAGGATGTGCAAGAGTGTGCTTTTACCACTGCCACTTGGTCCCATGATGGCTACAAAGTCACCTTCACTTAACGCAAGGCTTACACCTTTGAGTGCTTCAATTGTTTCACTACCGAGTTGATAGGACTTCTTGATATTTTCTGCGGATAAGACAGTATTTGACATAAATATTAGGATTCTTTTAGATTTAGGATTCTTCTAGATTTAGGATTCTTTTAAAGCAAGCAAGGGTTGAACTTGAGACGCTCGACGTGCAGGAATGAGCGAGGCAAAAAAGCCAATGACAGGAGACGCAAGCAAGGCTATGACGATGAGACGCCACGGGAATCTGGGCGTGATGGCGAAACCAGTTAGGGCGCTCGAGCCCTCACTAATCACCCTAGCTAATATCAATCCACTTAAGATTCCCAAGACACTACCAATAATAACAACAACCAAACTCTCAGCCGTGACCAAACGTCTCAGGTTTCTCTTGGTCAGACCCATAGCCCTCAGCGCAGCCAGTTCGTGCTGTCGACCACTAAGGTTCATCCCTAAAGTGTTGGTTACGCCCAAAGCTGATATTAAAATTGCAAGCAAGAGCAAACTATTGGTCGTCGCAAAGGTTTGCTGACTCAAAGTAAAGATGCGCTCACGGTAGCGCTCGTTGAGCGTGATGTCTAAGTAAAGCTCTGGAAAGCGTTCATTGAGTGCCTTGCGAACCTCACTAGCTTCATAGCCCTCCTTGACAGTTGTCACAAAAAGATTGGGGCGTCCACCACCAAAACGGTCTATATCTTTGATGCTCCCCACAAAGGCTTCTCCCCCACCCGTGAAGTCAACAACAACACCTGACACTTCAAATGGCTCAATTCCACTATCTGTTTTGAGCAAAGCATCATCACCTAAGGCAACCTTAAAGCGCTCTCGGATGGTGCTAGCTGCCAACACTTTGCCACCTTCAGCCAGCGCTTCATAGCCTGTTTGTGCATCACCTTCAAGATACTGAAAACCACCAAAACCACGTTCTGGATGGAAGCGTTCAGCATCCACCAAAATCATGGTGACGTTGCGTCTGCGTGGTGCAGGTGAATCTGGATTATTCGCGTCAGCAGGTGGTTGAAATCCACCTGTTCGCAAAGACACAGGGCTGAGGTAATCGACACCTTCGACATCAGCATAAACCGAGGCTTCGAAGCCCTCAGGAAAACCTGTTGGCGAGGTGATGAACATGTCACCAACAACAGTGGCATTAATCCAACCACTGATTTCTTTATTGATGCCTGACACCATCGAACCTACACCTATAGTGATGCCCATACCCACCACAACGGCTGCGATAGCAACGCCATTACGAACAGCATTTCGCTCGCTAAAGCTTGCCCCCAAGACACCTGCTGCACCAAAGAGCCTTTCTAGCAGAGGCTTGAACAAACGCACGCAGGGCTTGAGAATAATCGGGCTGATGAAGGCAACCCCTAAAAACAAAAAGAGCATGGATAAACCA
>CALDTA010000520.1:0-5720 GCA_937924455.1 uncultured Deinococcales bacterium | reverse complement strand
GTCGTCTCATCAATATTTTCTGAATCGATATAAGAAGTTTCCAAAGAAAGAGAATCATTCAAGACATCGTAATTTTCTAGTGTAGCCCATTGTGCAGAAAGCGCTTGTGCAACTAACATAAGGATTTCTTGCATACTTGTTTCGATATCATTAGAAGCCAAAAGAAGCTGAGTAACTTTAGAACGGGTTTCAGAGTATTTTAAATCTTTGAGTATTTGTTCATGTAAGTTTGCATTTTCGAAAGCGATTGTTAGTTGTTCTGCAATCTTATTGAGAAGTTTTAAATCTGTTTGGGTAAGGGTTGTTGTGTGCTCAACAATTAGTACTGCCATGAGTAGAGAGTTGCTAAAGATAGGTACTGCAATATTTGAAACAACATCAGGAATCACTGGGTCATAGTGTGGATTCTCACTGACATCTGAAACTAAGACTGAAGTTTGTGTGCTTGCTGCTAATCCCTGAATACCAACATCAAGTCCAATGTTGTAGCCTTCATGCAAAAGACCTTCATAGCCATGAGCATGGAGGGGGTGCAGATAGATTCTGTCCCCTTTAACATGACCAAGTGAAATCGCCCGATATTCTAAGACTTTTGCGATAGTTTTAACTGCTGTTTCAAAAATCTGCTCTAAGGATAGTTTGTCAGCAATTGCTGACTGAATGCGACCAAGTAGAACCAGTTCATTTGATTTACGCTCTTCTGCCTTGAGTAAGTTTAAAAGCGTTTGTTCATTATTTTTTCTTTCAGTGATGTCTATAAAGAAGCCGTGAAAGTATTTAGCCATTCTCTTTTCATTACGTGCAATAATGATTTGAAATTCTATCCAGCGAATGTCACCTTGCTTAGTATAAATTCGGTATTCACCCACTGCTTTATCTGACCCACTCATGACAGCTTTTAAGATACTTATCTTAATTTGGTCAATATCTTCAGGATGACAGACATCTCTCACCCACATGCTGGGATCACTTTTTAACTCTTCTGCTATATAGCCAAATTGCTTAATATTTTCTGATATGTGTGTTAGGTGGATTGTTTGGGTATCAGGTGCAGTCCATGTATTTGTGATGACTGGACTATTTTCGATAATCCTAGTTGTTTCTTGTAGTTCTTTATCTTGACGACGAATAGTAGTGATGTCTATAGAATTCCCTAAAATATAGGCAGGTTCTCCTTGCTCGTCAAAGAGAATATGCTTAATGGTTGTGAAGATTTTAGGTGAGTTATTTTTATAAGTTACAGTTTCTTCTGGAAATAGTTTTGAGTTTTTACTGTTGACGCGTACTTGCTCAATCACTTCTTTGTCTTGTCGCATGTAGCGCAAGGCTGCTTTGTTACCTAGGTATTTACGTAGTTGTAAATCGTTTTTTCCAATGATTGCATCTTTAGGCAGTCTATATTCTTTTGCCAAGGCTTGATTAACAAAAACGTATTGGCTTTGAATATTTTTTACAAAGATAAGATTTGGATTTAGATCAATAAGTTGATTGAGAAAGCTAGTATTTTTTTTGAAAAACGTTTGTTGAATCTCAACATGGTTTTTATTTTTTATGTCATCCTTTATAACACTGGTTTTGTCACTAGTGTTATTACTAGTTTTATCACTAGTGTTATTACTGAGGTTCATGGTCAGCTTTGATGGTTTTTTTGTTTTTACTTGTTTATTTTTTAGGTGTTTGCGTTGCTTGTTCCTAAAAATAATTTTATACAAGTTATCTAATTCAGAGGACAACATACAGTCATCTATGCCAGTAGAGAACAGAGTGGCTTCTTGTGCTAAGTTGCTCTCTGGGAGTAGTGCAATGCTTGGCATTCTAAGGTCATCAAAGTTTGTGCCTGATAGGGTATTTATATCAACATTGGAAGTGTCTATCAGTAAGGCATCGTAAACAACATCGTACTTGTCTATAAGTTTATTTAGAAAGTCATTGAGCGCGTTTTGGGAAGCTGAGAAGGTTAGCTCGAGCCCAGCTATATCATCTAACTTAGCAAAGTCTGCTTGATTGTTACTCAGCACAAGTATACGAAAAGCTTCTTTCTTAAAAGCTGTTTCTATGATGTGATTCGCTTGATTGCTATCAACAGGTTGTGAATGATCATGTAGCATAGGGGAGCGTGACCTGTGTACCTCTTTAGTTTAGATAGTGCACTTTTAGATTGTCGAAATTTAAATCTGTACTAATAAGTTTAAAGATCAACGGTGTAGGGAAGCAAAGCAACTAAAGTTATTATGAGTAATTTTGCATCACAGTGTTCTTAGTCTTTAAACCAGATTACAGGTTATAAAAGACTATGAGATGTTCTGTTAATTGAGTGTGAAGGCACATTTGGAATTGTAAAACTTTTCCACGATTCACTGACCTAATACTAAACTGAAAGATGAATGTCATAAAGATATAGTCGCAAAGATTGCGAAATAACCGAAGGATAAAGGCTTGAAAACCTTGTGTATTGACTGGGATTATGACATTTATGATTCACTTCGGTATAAGTCAGTGAATCGTGGAACTGCTATCTGTATCTAATAATCTGTGAGTTATCTAGATATCTCCATAAAAATGATATAAAAATGACATCAGACTAAACTAATCAGACTAAACTAGGGATATAAACGGAATGGGTATGATTTAGCATGGGGCAACATTACGTAGAAACGCTAGAAAGTGTTTCTCGCTGTTGGAATCTTTTTTGCAACCGCTATGAAAAATACGTGTAGACTTTACTTTACAATGGATTTAAGCGAAATTGCTATTAGTAAGCCAAGCGCTCTTTTTTAGATTTAATTTCTGGGATGCTTTCAAGCCCAGCTTCTTGAGAAGAACTTTCTTCAAAGTTATCTGTAATCTCTTCTTCGATAGTTCCTATTTCTATATCATAGTTGTCTTCATCTTCGATGAAGCCATCGCTTAAGTCAGATTGCGTTGCTGCCATCACGAAGCTTTGCTGGCTTGTAGCATGACGTAAACCTACCTCGTACTCGATTAGACCTTGGGCGTAATATTTTGCTAGAAGCTCATCGAAAAGGACCATGCCATCTGTTTTAGCATCTCTAATAGCATCATAGAGATTAGATGTTTTTTCAGCATCTTTAATCATGTCTCGAACACGTAGTGTGCCCTTAAGAACTTCTACGGCTGCAATTCTGCCACCATCTGCTTTTGGAAGCAGCATCTGAGAAAGAATGGCTACTAAAGATTCTGCGAACATTGTGCGTGCTACTGCTTGTTCGTGCGGTGGAAATAGGTCTGTCATACGTGTGACGGTTCTAACTGTGTCTATGGTGTGCATAGTACTGAGAACTAAGTGCCCTGTTTGTGCCGCCTCTAGTGCAGCAGCAGCAGTGGTGTAGTCACGGATTTCACCGATCATGATGACATCTGGGTCTTGGCGCATAGCACCGATTAAAGCCTCTGAAAAGGTTTGCACGTCTTTGCCCAGTTCACGTTGCACAATGATTGATTGCTTTGGAGTATGGACATATTCAATGGGGTCTTCAACCGTGACAATCATTTTATTGTTTGACTTATTAATCTCATCGATAATGCGAGACATGGTTGTTGATTTACCAGACCCTGTAGGACCTGTTACAAGGATGAGTCCTTTTTCTTGCTTACATAGGTAATTGATAAGATCTTCTTCGATATTCACAACAGCGAGTTGAGATTCATCTGAATTGATGACTCGGAAGACCGCACTAACAGCACCTTGTTGGCGGAACATATTGACACGAAATCTCGCATAGCCAGGAATAACATAGGCTAAGTCAAGCTGTTGCCGTTCTGCGAATTGCTGCTTTTGTTCTTCATTGCACAGAACTTCAATTAAGCTTTCCAGATATTGGGGACTAAGTTTAGCTTGCCCCACAGGAATCAGCTTTTTGGATTTACGTCCTGCTGGAGGCATATTTGCGTGCAAATGAATGTCTGAAGCATCTTGCTCTACAAATCGCCTGAGAAGGTCATCAATGTGCATAACTTCAACTATAGACAAATTTTGGCACATGAATCACACAGCTATCGATGTACTGAAACCTTATGTGAAGATACTGAAGTCATGCTTAAAGCTTTGTTCCTTATATGGGAATTTCCTATGTATAAATTAAATCTATTATTAAGTATCTATAGGTTAGCTATACTTGTGAAGTGTGTTTTTAAGCTTAGGGAGACTTTCGAAATGTTAGCAAAAATGTTAGCAAAACTGTCCTGACAGCATTATAGCTTTTGCTGTGTTTGTGCTGTGTTTGTGCTGTGTTTATGCTGTGTTTGCACTGTGTTTATGCTGTATTTGCACTGTATTTTTGCTCTCTGTACACTCTCTTTATGCTTTCTTTTTGCTGTGTTTGTGCTCTCTTTGTTCTTTTACGCTTTAGTGTTAGAAACACTAGTCAGTAGGAGGGGCTTGGCGATAAACTAGCAGGCGTGCAGTACTTTATTGAGGCCTTTCAGCAAGCGATACAACTTATCTTTCCGTTGAATGTAGAGGTTGCTGATGCCTTATGGCGCTCTTTGTGGGTATCAAGTATTGCAACCATGCTAGCAAGCCTTATGGCAATACCGCTTGCAGGTCTAATCGCCCTTAATGAATTTAGAGCTAAGCGCTTTGTTGTGAGCCTTTTTTCTACTTTGATGGCTTTGCCAACAGTTGTTGTAGGTCTCTTTTTTTATGGTTTACTGACAAGGCGAGGTGCTTTTGGTGGTCTTGGCTTGCTTCATACGGAATATGCGCTCATTGCTGCTGAGGTTGCTCTGTCACTTCCGATTATCACACGCTTATCCATTACAGCGTTGCATGGGGTGGACAAAAAACTGCGCCAAAGTTTGCGAACACTTGGGGCAAATAATCGTCAGATTCTGTCTCTGACATTGCGTGAAGCTTTTTTGGGGATTAGTATTGCTGTTGTTACGGGTTATGGTCGTGCCATTAGTGAGGTTGGTGCTGCTATGATTGTTGGTGGCAATATTAAGGGGAGTACGCGCACCTTAACAACATCGATTGCCTTGGAAAGTTCTAAGGGAGAGTTTGCAACTGCGATGGCGATGGGCTTAGTACTGTTAGCTGTGTTTTTTCTGGTCATACTTGTTCTGAATCTTTTATTGTTGCGTTTAGAGGACAACTGAGATGCAGATAGAAGCACATAATTTAGTCAAACATGGGCGGGATAAAGCACGACTTTCTTTGGAGTATTTTACTGCGCTTAGTGGAAAGATTACAACAGTTATTGGACCAAGTGGGTCAGGGAAATCGACGTTGATGAGGCTCTTGGCAGGGCTCGAGCCCCCCGATGCAGGTGACATAAGCTTTAATGCCCAACCATACACTCAAAAACAGCTACAGAGCTGTAGCACTTTAGTAATGCAACAACCTGTTCCAATAAAAGGAACAGTCTTATTCAACACCATGTTAGCGCCACGCTTTAAAGGAATTTCAAAAGCTGAGTCACAAGCGATAGCTATGGAGTGTCTGGCTAAAGTGGGTCTTGCTGATTTGGCACAGGTGAGTAGTAAAAAGCTATCTGGCGGTGAGTTGGTGCGTCTAGCCTTAGCAAGGGCGCTTGCTAAAGATGCGGATGTTCTACTACTTGATGAAGCGACTGCCAACCTTGATCCGAGCAATATTGAGCGTATTGAGAGTGTTATTAGGAAAGAAGCAGCAACAGGAAAAATTGTTTTGGTTGTAACGCATAATCTGGCACAGGCACAGCGTATTGGTGATAGTACTG
>CALDTA010000519.1:0-6670 GCA_937924455.1 uncultured Deinococcales bacterium | reverse complement strand
AAAACCAGCTAATTCACCACGACAAAAGCTGATGATTTCTTCTGAAGCGATGTCCGCTGTTGCATCCTGCAACTCCACAAAAGCACAAGGCACTTCGCCCCACTTTTCATCTGGCTTGGCGACCACTGCAGCAGCAGCAACGGCAGGGTGTTTATACAAAACTCCTTCAACCTCAACTGAAGATACGTTTTCACCACCAGAAATAATGATATCTTTAGAACGATCTTTAATTTGCACGTAACCATTAGGATGTACAACTGCCAAATCTCCTGAACGGAACCAGCCATCTTTCATAGATTCCGCTGTCGCTTCTGGATTTTTAAAATAGCCTTTCATAATGGTGTTACCTCGCACCATAATTTCCCCCATAGTTTCACCATCAGCAGGTACAGCTTGCATAGTCTCTGGATTAAAAACAGCGAGTGCTTCCATCATCGGGAAGCGTACCCCTTGATAAGACTTCAACTCAGCCTTTGCTTGTAAATCTAAGTCATCCCACTCTTCTTGCCAAGCACAGTGCACAACATGACCATATGTTTCAGTTAAACCATAGACATGCGTCACGTTAAAGCCTAAAGCTTCCATTTTTTCAAGAACTGCACTAGGCGGAGGCGCACCAGCAGTCATCACTTCTACCTTATGTTTGACTTTTGCCTTGTCACTTTTTTCAGCACTAGCAAGTAAACTCAACACAATCGGCGCACCACCAAAATGTGTCACGTTATGCGTGGCAATTAAATCAAAAATGACCTTGGGATCTACAGCTCGGCAACAAACTATCGTTCCTGCTACTGCTGCCATCGTCCAAGCGTGTCCCCAACCATTACAGTGAAACAAAGGTACTACATACAAATAGGTTGGATGGTTTGCTAAATTCCAACCTACTACTGTACCCATCGTCATCAAGTAAGACCCACGGTGATGATAAACAACACCCTTAGGCTGCCCTGTTGTCCCAGAAGTATAGTTCAGGGTAATAGCTTGCCATTCATCTTCTGGCAGAGTCCAAGCGTAGTCAAGACTACCTGTGGCAATAAATGCTTCATAGTCCATCTCACCAATTTTTTCAAAGACTTCACCAGCTTGTGCATCTACAATATCAATCACAAGGATATTGCTGGTATCTGCTTCTGTTATCTCTAACGCAGCTTTAACCGTAGGCGCAAATTGACCATCAACCATGATGACCTTAGCTTCAGCATGTTCAAAAATATAACGAACAGTATTGACATCCAGACGCACGTTAATCGTGTTCAATACCGCACCAGACATTGGCACACCAAAGTGCGCTTCAACCATCTCTGGTGTATTGGCAGCAATAACAGCCACCGTATCCCCTATACCAATACCTCTTTTGTTCAATGCAGAAGCAAGTTGAACAGTACGATCATAAGTTTGCTCCCATGTGTACTGCCTGTTTCCATAAATCACACTAGGTCGATTCGGATAGACATCTTTCGCTCGTTCAATAAACGATAGTGGTGAAAGCGGTACGTAATTCGCAACGGTTTTTTCTAAATTTGTCTCATATGGATTCATAATTTAGTTCCTTTAGCAGATTAAATTTCTCTATTACCAATATATTTATCATAGCTGGAGTTAAGCCCATCTTGAAAACCCCAACCTTGAAATGCATATTTCACAATGTCACGACAACGATCATCAAAATGCTCTATCGAATTCTCAGTCACCATCAAGTTTAAAGCTGATTCAAATGTACCTTCTATTGATATATAGAAAGATTCTGTCATATCACCATATTCACTTGTAAAGGCAGAACCTTCTTCAACAACATGTAGTAGTAAATCAATAGTATGCTGTGGTGAAGGTGCTATTTTTTTATACTCATTGATTAGTTTACGAACATTACTCAATTTAGGATTGCTATATCCTACTACAGAAAAGAATTCTTTACTAATTTTATCTTTATACCTACCTAAAACTTCTTTAGAATCTGATGGACTCAATATCGAAGCATAATAATCTTTCACATTAGCAAACCGCTTGTACAAACTAGTAATTTCTTCAATCAGTTCTTTTTCACTTTTACTTTTAAAGTGTTTTTTCAGATCTGCTATGCTCACTTTTTTAGCCATAGTAAAAATCCCTACTATACCTCTACAACATTTTTAGGTTTCGACCTATGAATAATCAATGCCATTACCCCACCAAGTACAGCCATCACACCTGCTGTATAAAAAGCCAAGGTGTAATCACCAAAACTATCTCTTGCAGCACCTGCAGCCCAAGCAGCAACCGCAGCACCTACTTGGTGAGCTGCAAATATCCAGCCATAGACCACACCAACATTTTTTCGACCAAAGGTGTCAGCAGCAAGCGCAATCGTTGGTGGAACAGTGGCAATGTAGTCAAGCCCAAAAAGAATACTGAAAGCAATAATGCCAAGTGTATCATGGACAAAAGGCAACATAAATAGGCTTACTCCTCGAAAACTATAGTAAACAAGCAAAAGCTTTCTCGGATCAAATCTATCGGTTAACCAGCCTGATGCAATCGTACCTACAAAATTAAAAAAGCCCATAAAGGCTAGTGCCCACGCAGCATATTGCTCCGTAAAACCATGCTCTACGGCATGAGGTATAAAGTGAATACCAATTAAGCCGTTGCTAGTCGCACCGCATATATAGAAAGTGATGCAAAGTATCCAAAAATCAGGCGATACCAAAGCGCGACGCATGACATTATCGTCTACTTCGTCACGGACCAATGCTTCAGTCACTTCTTCTTGCTCTTCTGTCCCCAAAGCTTTTAAACCCATATCTTCTGGATTGTCACGCATGAATATAAAAACAGGAATAATCATAATTGCACTAATACCTGCAAGCATCATTGCTGCTGGTCGCCAGCCCATACCAACAGCCCATGCAGTTAACAATGGATAAAACACAAGTTGTCCTGCTGAGACTGCTGCGCCCATCATGCCAATGACTAAACCACGGTTTTTGATAAACCAACGGTTCGCAACAGTTGCACCTAACACACTAGCGACAAGACCTGTGGCAAGTCCAGAAAAAAAGCCAAAAAAGAAGTTGAGCTGCCACTGTTGCTGCACAAGGCTTGAAAGCACCATACTTATGCTACAAAGCGCCATAGCAAGCATGGTTACACCTCGCACACCAATGCGCTTCATAAGGTTGCCTGAAATAGGTCCACTAAAACCATAAACTAGTAGACCCAAAGCAGCAGCAAATGACAGGGCTGCAGTTGACCAACCAAGGTCATTTTGCATAGTTTCTAACCACGCTCCTGGTGCAGAGCGGACACCTGCAGTCACCATTAAAACAGGTATGGTAACAGCTACGACAATCCAACCATAAAATATTTGTTTAGGCACTAGTTTAGACACAATATTCGACCTCAAAAGGGATAGCCACTGCTAAAGCAGTTATGTTGTTGATGCTCTGATTATAACGCTAATTCACCATTTGACGATAGGCAGCATTTAATCACCAGAAGGTGCTTAGCATAGGGTTGCGGATGTACCTTTAATTAAAATCTCTGGTTCATATTCTTCTGCTACTGTGCAAGAAATAATACCGTGATTTTCTACTTGATAAGCTAAACTCATTAAAAATACGGTTAGCTAAAGGAATTTTATGAATGATGAACCCCTAAATCATAATGACCATACTGAAACGAATTCAACTGAATCCGTTTCAGCGCAGTCTCAAACTTATACAACTCAGAGCTATGCAACCCAGTCACAACAACCTACACAACCTACACAACCTAGTCCTGCTAAAGCAGTTAATCTGGCGCCACTAGGCACATGGCTATCACTGCTCATGTTGGGCACCATCGGTTTGATGGGTTACGGCTACTACCAACTGAATCAAAAAATTAGTAGTTTGGAAAGCAACATAGGCACAATTGAAAGTAGCTTGTCTAGTACACCAACCGCTACGGTTGATGCTATCGTCGCATGGCAAGAAGGTATGCAAGAACAGCAAGCACAAGAACAGGCTCGAGCCCAGCAAAGACAACAAGGCTTAGCTGTAGATGAAGATATCGAAAACATAAAAGCAGGTGAGGCATTAAGCACTAGCATTAGCAGTGAGCACGCCACACTTGGTCCAAAAGATGCAAAAGTTGTCCTAATGGAATTTAGCGACCTGAACTGTGGATTCTGTGGTCGTTACCAAGCACAAACGTTACCAAGAATCATTGAAAATTATGTTGACACAGGCAAAATTCGCTATGTCTACCGAGACTATGTCGGTGTTGGTGGTCAAACAACACAAGTAGCCGCTGCTAGTGCACGTTGTTTACGTGAAGATGTAGATGATGCAACCTACATAAGCTTCATTCGAGCCATTTACGGTCTTGAAGGTCGAAAAGACAATAATGGCGTTATTCAACTAGCTAAAGAATTTGGTGCTGGAGACAATTTTGATGACTGTGTTGCTGAAGAACGCTACGCAGAAGAGGTTCAGCGAGATACAACAACAGGTCAACGACTTGGCATCCGTGGTACACCTGGCTTCATCATTGGCTTTGCCCAAGAAGATGGCAGTGTTGAAGGCATCAACGTACAAGGTGCCTTACCCTATGAAGTTTTTGAACGCTATCTGGATGGATTTTTAGAAGAGGCAGAAACCACTTCCAATCCTGTCCATATCGCAAATGTTGCAGCTACAAACTAATACATATAACTCTTCCACGATTAACTGACCCTAGTCAGTTAATCGGCGAGCGGAGGCGAGTAAGAATAAACCCATATAGTAGGGTCAGTATTTCGAGGAAACGCTAATAAAACCCAGATTCAAACTTTAGAAGGCTATCCGTTATTGGATAGCCTTTTTCAAGTATTGGATAGCCTTTTTCAAGTTCTTGCTCTTTACTACTGGTTCAATCTGTAATTGAACATTACAAAATTCTCAATATCAATAACTAACCTGAAGGTGTTCTAAATAACGAAATACATTTTTAGGCACGTAGTTGTGTTCACTATCAACTAAAGCAAGTTTAGGTAAACGTTCAAGAAGAATATTAAAAGCAGTTGTAAGCTCTAAACGGGCAAGCGGTGCGCCGATACAATAGTGCGTACCTAAACCAAATGCAACATGTGGATTTGGATCTCTACTCACATCAAATCGTTCAGGGTTAACAAATACCTCTTCATCATGATTTGCAGATGCATAGAACAAAGAAAGTTTATCGCCCTTTTTAAAATCAAAGCCTTTATAGGTCATATCCTCAAGCACGTAACGATCAAAGAATTGTAGCGGTGTATCAAAGCGCATCATCTCTTCTATCGCTAATGGTGTCAAATCTGGTTGCATTCGTAATTTAGCTAGTTCATCAGGATGCTTGAGCAACGCCAACATGCCATTTCCAATCACATTGACCACAGCTTCATGCCCTGCATTTAGCAACAAAATACAATTATTAATGATTTCTTGTTCACTAATTTTCTCTGCTTCAGAGTTTCTAACTTCAACTAAACCACTAATTAAATCATCTGTTGGAGTCAAGGTTTTTTCTTGAATTAAACCCTTCAAATAAGAAGAAAACTCCTCAGCAGCATTACAAGCAGCTTGCTCACCCTCAACCGTACGTTCTGGTTCAAACATGCCAATGATTTGTTTCGACCAAGGCACTAGTTTGTGCCTATCAATATCAGGCACACCTAGTAAATCAGCAATAACCGTGACTGGAATCGTCTCTGCATAATCTGTGAGTAAGTTAGCTTGTCTCTGCTCTCGGCTTTCCAAATCATCAATCAATCGATTCACTAAAGCAACTATTTTTGATTCTAAAGAACGAACTCTCTTGGGTGTAAACACATCTTGCATCACCACTTTAATGCGTGTGTGATCAGGTGGTTCTATTTCTAAAAGTGATCCCAACTGAATATTATTAAACGCAGTGTGCTCAGGGTTACTAGGCGTTTTTTTCGGTTCAATATGATGAATGATACGCCCTAGACGCTTATCTCGTAACAATGCTGTTACATCTTCATGTTTCGTAACAAGCCAAACTCCCCACTTGTCAAAAAACGCTATCGGTTCTTCTGCGCGCATCTTTGCATAGGTAGGGTAAGGATTTTGCAAAAACTCAGGATCGGTGGGTTCGTAGTATTTTGTATGCATTGTCGCAGTTTTTCTTACTGTATCGGTATAACTCTGTATCAGTATGACTTGATATTTAATACAGACATCTTGAAATTTTTTATCGGAAATCTTCAAAAACTAAACTATTAGCGTTTCTACGTATAACTGAATATTGACCCATGTTAAATGAGTTCGTTGCTACTCGTTACGAAGCTCCACGATTAACTGATAACTGACTTAGGTCAGTTCATCGTGGAAGAGCTTTATTAACCTACAATAACAAATACAAAAGATATAACAAAGTTCTAATATGTAAAATTGAAAAGCACTATTCTGTATGATTGTAAAGTGATGTCAAGAACGTACACTCAAGAAATTAGCCTAACTCTTTTTCTTTCGTTCTTGCAACTGTCTATCAAGCTTTAATACCATTGCCTCAACGCTATCAATACCACTACATGGCAATACTGCCATATTGATTGATACAGGTATTGGTAAAGTACTTTCTTCAATCGTATTTTCCACAACGCCCAACCAATCCATAGTCTGAATATAGCCCTGAATTCGCTTACTAGCAGTGACTGCTTGCTTCATTT
>CALDTA010000518.1:0-3465 GCA_937924455.1 uncultured Deinococcales bacterium | reverse complement strand
AGAATACATCAAACACAATTTTTAATTCCTTAAGGTGGTAGCTATGATTGTTCGTACACTAGAAGAAGTTAAAGCAAGAGGAGCTTACGCTGAAAACCCAGGCGTTTGGACCAGTACTCGCTACCTTCTCAAAGATGATGGCGTTGGGTTTACCGTCACGCAAACTACTTGTGCAGCAGGGCAAACACAAGAAATGGAATACAAAAACCATATTGAGGCAAATCTCATCATTGAAGGTACTGCCAAGCTAACAGATATGGCAACTGGAGAAGAATACATGCTTGCACCTGGGTCTATGTATACGCTTGATAAGCATGATAGACATAAGCTAGAGGCAATTACTGACCTTCGAATTGTTTGTGTGTTCACGCCTGCATTAACAGGTAAAGAAACACATGATGAAGATGGGTCTTATCCACTACTCTAATGACAGATAAAGAGACAATTACCGTCTACGATAATCAAGCTGAAGCCTATGCAAAGCTTGTCGCCAATGAAGCAGACAAAACGCTGCTTAAGTTCATTGAGATACTTAAGCCAAACAATTTCGTGCTTGATTTGGGCTGTGGTCCTGCCAATGCATCGGCAACCATGCGTGAACACGGTTTGAAGGTTGATCCAGTAGATGCCTCTGCTGAAATGGTACGTATGGCAAATGAGACCTACGACATTGCTGCTCGGCAAGCAAGCTTTGCAGACATTTCTAGCACTGATACATACGATGCAATTTGGGCAAGTTTTAGCTTGTTACATGCTGACAGGGCTGACCTTCCAGCGATTCTAGCAGCGCTACATAAAGCATTAAAATCTGGTGGCTACTTTCACCTTACAATGAAGCTTGGTGAGGGCGAGGCTCGAGACAAATTTGGACGCTTCTACACATACTACTCTCAAGAGGAACTATCCAATCATCTTGCAAATGCTGGCTTCACAATTGATTCCATAGAAACAGGTGAAGTTATGGGGATGGCAGGCAAAGTAGAGCCATGGATTATGCTACTTACACAAAAAGGCTAACTGACTTATGCATCCTCCACCAGATCCTCCACCAGAGCTTCCAGCAGAAGCCATTCCATTTCCTGTAAAGCCACGCTTTGTTGTGGCAAGCGACATGTACAAATTAGGTAAGCCCCTTTTTGGTCAAGCTGAAGA
Organism: uncultured Deinococcales bacterium; assembly: GCA_937924455.1. GTDB lineage: Bacteria > Deinococcota > Deinococci > Deinococcales > Trueperaceae > CALGZD01. Next base: position 2,313 of record CALDTA010000518.1, on the reverse strand, counting down.
GGCACTGCTGCATTTTGATAAGCGCTATCCAGATTTTGTACAGGCAAAACTTGCTATGTTGCAAGACTATCCTGAGCATAGTCGTTGTTATCTAGAAAGCTCACTATCGGAAACTGAGCAATGCCTTTGGGAATTTATAGATATCATTTCAGAAGAACAATCAGACTACATCTATAGCGACAAAAATAGTTTTGGCTCTAACCTATTGGGCATCTACCTAACAAAACAAGGTGAACTATCGCAAAATGTAGCATCGTCATCTTTTCCAGACTTGGCAAGGCAATGTTTTGAACACTTATCTGCCCTAACCCCATTTGAAAAACTCTGTGACCTACTTGCCCTCTCACTACAAGAAGACCTAGCAATTATGCATAAAACGGGAGAGGGCGCTACAGAAGACCGTGCTGAGTGTTTACTGGTAGCACTCCCAACTCACTGGGATCCTAAAGAAAAAATAGGCTTAGACTTTGGTGCAATCCATAAACCTATTGCCCACAGCGACCAGTTTAATAAATCGCAAGCTAACCTCATGAAAGCTATGACCTACAAAGGTCCATTTGTACGCTATAACTGGGGTTTATCTAGTAGCGATGCTCTTTCTCTCAATACTATATTGATGGGCAATCACACACTTGCTGCACAAGATTTACCCAACATCAGTGACCCTGAAAAGCTTATTGATAGGCTATATTTTAGAACCGAACGTCAAACGCTAATGCCCTTTCCACACTTACACCGTAGTATCTTTGCCATTCGCATTTTTCAACAACCATTGCGAGAAGCATTACATACCGCAGAGCGTAAAGAAGTCTTTGCCAAAGCTGTTGCTAGCATGTCACCAGAAATATTGCAGTACCGTGGCATGACCGCTTTTGTTAAAACATTGCTTCAAGCTTTCTAAAGGTGAAATCACCACAAACACTAAATAATAGGCTTGTTCTGAAATAAAAACTGGTGCATGATTACTGTTCTTTTTCCAACCCTCACTTCTAACTCCTAAGCTTGAGAGAGGAGAACTAAACAATTGACCAGAAGCTTGTGTTTTTAGGGGGGGGAGAGGGTTAAGCCTTAAAAGTTATTTCAGAACAGCTCTAATGCACTGGTCTTCTGCTAAGTCAACCTATAAGTTGCTTTCAAGTCTCAGCAAAACACACTCTCAATCCATGCATATTCATATAACCATTAACGATTATTTGTATAATGACTTTATGGGATGATACCGAGTCCAAAAATATCCTGAATAAAATAACTAGCTTGAATCGTCAGGTGCTCAACCATATTCCGCTTCACCCTTGGGATTTGACAATAGAAGTATACTTAACTTTTTTATGATTTAAGCAGAATTGGTATGAGTTGTTAGGGAGATAGTCTATGAAATTCTTTAGTCGTCCTCTTGGGATTTTCAAAAATTTAGCTGACAAAATCATTTTTGCGGTTGCCGTAATTATTGGTTTGCAAATACCAAACTTCATTGGACAATATAAGCAGCGTTTGGGTGGTCACTTTGATGAAGCTACGCAAAACCTAAAAAGCTATGAAAGTATCGCTGAAGAAACCATTGGTACTACTGATTTAGATGCCTTAGCGACCCACTATCAGCAAGGTAGCTCCGATATTCAAATTATTGGCGAAAAACTCACCGATGACATCGCTCGAACAAACCATTTAGGAAAACTTGTTGAAAATCTTGAAACAGCAGGTATTTTTGGAAGGCTTAAGCACCTATTTGTGGACTTGGAACGCCCTATAGCCAGAGCTACCCTAAATGACTACCAACTTGGACTACCTATTACCCCTGAATCTTTGATTTATGCATTGATTTTTGGTGTTTTTGCTACACTGCTTTTTAATTGGTTTTTGTTTTTAATTGGCAGTATTACTAATACTTACGGTGATAAACGTGATGCTCAAGGCTATAAAATTCGAGAACGTCCTGACCCTACGACTAAGGAACTGCTGCGTGGGGCTCGAGCTGTAGAAACACCCCCTATCTTCTATGAAGATTCAACAGATGAACACGACCAAGCTTTGGTAGTGGATAACTAGAAGTTGATATAGTAGTGGATGGTCAATCAAAGTAATCGAATGTTATCACTGTAGAAGCGAAGCACTTGTAAAGAACGGAAAACCACCTTTGGGGAAAAAAAGATACAAGTGTAAAGAGTGTGGCAAGTCAAACAGAGACAATCTTGACCAATCTTGACAATGGCTACAATGGCTACAGTGGCTACAGTGGCTACAGTGGCTACAGTGGAGAACGAAAAGAAGAGATAGTCTTTCTCTAAATGCGAACAAATGCATCTTAAGCTCTTT
>CALDTA010000517.1:0-7355 GCA_937924455.1 uncultured Deinococcales bacterium | reverse complement strand
AAGGCACCGTTGTTACCATCTACAAGGTCATAGGCAATCAGACCTAAACCGAGTACCCAACCTACAACTGGAACGATGGTACTGGCTGCTCGACCTGCCACACGAGAAGCGATGCGTCCAGCAATGCGCTGACTTAGTTTTTGCGCCATACGAGTAAGTAAGCGTCTAGCGATGATGCTAGCAATGATTGTTGTGACGCCCAAGATAGTGCCTATTGGCAAGTTTTGGGCATTTACATCATTGGTGATTTCTTGTAATTCAAGGTCTGCGGTTTGTGAAATGATTTCGCCTTCAAAGGCATTGAGCACAGCGTTTCCGTAGCTATCGCCGATGAAGTCTTGCACACACAGGATGGTTGAAGTAGCAGCGCGCTGACTGACGGTTTCAAAGTCACGGCTGATGGTTTGTGCTACACCTACAGAGAGCGTCTCGATTGCGCCTAAAAAAGCTTCTGAGCTAAAGGCGTAATTGGAAACAGTAGTTGCTAGTTCTTGTGCTTTGTCTGGTGACCAACTTGACCAAAGACGGTCGAGGTAGTTGGTATCTTGCCTTGAGATTTCGATGCCATTGGTGACTTCTTGAGCGATGATGGCGTCTATGTTTTGGCGCAACCATTGTTCGTCAACAGTTTTGTATAGGTCTATGTTGTTCAGCTCGAGCGCAAATAAATCCTGACTCAATATGTTCAGGTCACTCCGCAGATTCGACTCAGATAAACCTGCACATTCTTCGAAGCGACTTTGTGCAGAGGCTGTTTGAATAGCACTAAAAGTTAGTAGAACAAACCCTAAAAATAACCATTTTATAGCTTGATAGACGTGTTTAAAATCAATTGCCCCACAATAGAAAGACCAGTAGAAAAACCATCTCATAGGATTGATTTTAGCATCTAATCATTTCAAAACACCTAATTCGGGGTGTGTCTGCATATGTAGGAGGAGGAATAGTTAGCTTGCGGTCAAATCCTTTGAATACTCGACGCAGACACACCTTAGAATTTTTTCCGCTTTGCTACAAAAATATCTTTATACTTATACTAAACTGAAAGAAGAAAGTCATAATCCATTAGCAGAAAAAGTTGTCATTAGAACCGAAGGACACACAAGTTACAAAGTTTCGATACATTTGCGATTATGACATTTATGATTCACTTCGGTATTACTATATCCCTAGGCTATACCTTAAATTTCGGACGCACCCCCCCTAATTCGGATAGTGTGCTTTGGCAAAATAAAAACTGGCATGTGATTAAGTCACATGCCAGAGAATATCCAGTGAAGATATAGCTTTTAGCTTGTACTTTGGTATCTTTCCAGTGCTTGCTCTAAGGTAATCCATCCTAACGTTGCACACTTCACTCGTGCGTGCAGTTTTGAAATACCTTGCAGCATTTTTAATTCACCAAGTTCTTCACTTGGGTCTTTGCCATGAATCATGTCTTTAAACTTTGCACTTAGAGCTTCAGCTTCGCTCAGGCTCATGCCTTTAATGGCTTCAGTCATCATCGAAGCACTTGATTGACTAATGGCACAACCTTCACCACTGAATTTAACATCTGTGATGACATCGTCTTTGATTTGTAAGTGTAGTTCAAGTTCATCACCACAAGACGGATTTAAACCTTCTTGCGAAATAGTAGAAGGATCTAGGACGCCTTGATTTCTAGGTTTTTTAGAATGTTCTAAAATTATTTCTTTGTATATATTTTCTAAAAAAGACATGGGTTTCCCTAATTAAAAAAGTCTCTGGTTGCTATAACTACTTCAACAAAGCGGTCAATTTCTTCTTTTGTATTGTAGAAGTAAAAGCTAGCTCTAGCTGTAGACTGTGTTTCAATTGCGCGCATCAGTGGTTGAGCGCAGTGGTGTCCTGCACGAATGGCGATGCCCTCAGCATCAAGCGCAGTGGCAACATCGTGCGGATGTACCCCATCAATGTTAAAGGCAACAATCCCACCTCTGTCTGGTCCTTCAGGACCATATAGAGTAATACCTTCTAAATCACGCATTTTATCAAGAGCGTAGGTCGTCAGTTCATGGTCATAGGCAAAGATAGCTTCCATGCCAATGTTTTCTAAATACTCAACCGCTGCACCTAAAGCGATAGCTTCAGCGATGTTTGGTGTGCCTGCCTCAAAACGCATAGGAATGTCTGCATAAGTGCTTTCATCTACAAAAACCTTGCGAATCATTTCGCCACCACCCAAGAAAGGGCGCATGTCTCGCAAAAGTTCAGCTTTGCCCCACAGTGCACCTGCCCCTGTTGGACCGCACATCTTATGTCCTGAAATAGCATAAAAATCTGCACCTAGTTCTTGTACGTTTACAGGAACATGTGGTGCAGCCTGTGCGCCATCTACGACGACGATTGCGCCAACTGCCTGTGCCATCGCTGAGATTTCAGCTATTGGATGTACTACCCCAAGCACGTTTGACATATGGGCGATAGAGATAACTTTTGTACGTTCATTGATCAAGCCTTTAAGCTGTTCTAGGTCTAAACGGTAGTCATCACCTATATCTACAGCCTGAATGACTGCGCCTGTTTCTTTTGCCACAAAGTGCCATGGCACAACGTTGGCGTGGTGCTCTGCATGAGAGATGATGATTTCATCACCTGTTTGCAAAGTTGGCATAGCCCAGCTATAGGCTATCAGGTTCATGGCTTCGGTTGTATTGCGTGTGAAGATGACTTCTTTTTCGCTAGGTGCTTTGAGGAAGTGAGCGATTTTGGCTCGAGCCTCCTCATACATATCTGTCGCTTCGGTACTTAAGGTATGTGCGCCACGGTGAACATTTGAGTGATGATTTCTATAGTAGTTTGTTATTGCATCAATGACCTGAACAGGTTTTTGTGATGATGCTGCGTTATCAAAGTAAATTAGTGGTTTATCACCAATTTTTCGTTCTAAAATTGGGAAGTCTTTACGGAGTTGTAAGGGGTCTAGAGATGTGTTTTTGGGAACACTCAAAGTAGATGACATAATCTGTACTCTAACACGTTTTTCAGAATGATTCCGAGAAAGCCGTCCTACAATTAGTGATGTGTTTAAAGTACTTTAGCTACTAAATTTAGCGTGATTAAGAGCGTGATTAGTAGTGAGGCAAAGTTATATAATTTAGATTTCTTTAGTTATGGTTTGATTATTTTTTCTGGATGTGCGATAGGAATATTTGCATAATTCTTAATGCTCTCTTAATAAATTTTGAATACGTCCCACCATTACCGTATTTGTGCTTTTGGTACATAATCTAGTGTAATTTTTTGGCTTGCATACAAGATATAGCTATGATACTTTATTTAAAGGACTTAAGCAGGTAGTGAAATCTTCCTAAAAAATAGTGGTACATGAGTTAAATGTCGTCCTAGACGATACTTTCAAGCTTCTTTCTTGAAAGAAATAACTCAGGGGGCTTTACGCAACGCTTTTGTCAAAAGATTCCGGCTCTTTGAGCTTTTGAGTGGTAACTCGTCACGTAACTATTAGAAATGCTTTTTCCATCGAGCTTTTTCAAGTATTTCTATTTTCAAGTATTTCTAACTGACGCACCACACAATTAATCATAGAACCAAGATTCCAAACGTATATGCAATTGCATATGGAGGGCAATTAAGTGAGTTTAACGGAGAAGCGTGTGACTGGAGCAGTACAAGAATCTGTAAAAGAAACTAGGGAAGAGGCTGTCAATAAACATTTTGATGAGCATGCAATAGCTATTGCTGAGCGACAGTATTTTCAAGAAGACGACAAGAACCTGAGTGGGCTTTTTCGTCGGGTAGCAAATTGGGTGGCACAACCTGAATCAGACGATAAACGAAGTCAATACGAGCAGCTTTTCTTTGATTTAATGTCAACAAAGCGGTTCTGTCCAGGAGGTCGTGTCTTAGCAGGTGCAGCAACAAATCATGGCAATGTGCTGAACTGCTTTGTTCAAGATGGTAGCCCCAACCAAGAAGGCTCAAATGATTGGGTAATGACGCTAGCGACCAAACTAGCGTTGGTAACTAAAGTTGGTGGGGGCAATGGGCTTTGTCTAGATCCAATCAAATCAAAGCAGACTTATACAGGTGTAAGTGGCAAGCTCTATATAACTGTAGCTGCACATCATGCTGATTATGCAAAAGTAAAATCAGGCACCTACATGGACCTTGTCCACGGTAAGTACATTACCAAAGGTTACAGATATGCAAAATTTGTTGAAAAAGATGCAGTTGATGCCAAAACAACTATCCAAATGGTGGGTGACTCTGTAGAAGGTATTTGGAAAACTGCTGAGGATATAGTTGCAGAGTTACTAAAAGGTCAAGATGTTGTCCTTGATCTTAGCGACCTTCGTGCTGAGGGCACACCTGTTAAAGGTAGTGGCGGTAACAGTAGTGGTCCTAGCTCTTTTGCGGTTGAAGTTTTTGATAACTTTGCGTACTGGGCATCACTTGGTGGTGCTGACTATGCAGGTCCAGTAGCTACACTTCGTTACATTTTTGCACCTACGTTGCGTGTGATTCGTCAAGGTGGAACTAGACGTGGTGCAGGTATGGCAACTATGTCGATTGAAAACTCTGATATTCAAGATTTTATCACCTGTAAAGACCTAGATAGAGAAGCTGCTGAAGGAGATATCAGCACCTTCAACATATCTGTGCTTGTTGGCGATGATTTCATGGCTAGTAATACTGGCAGCAGTGTGACTAGTGCTTCCAAGACACTGGCAGCTATTGCCGATCATGCATGGCAGACAGGTGAGCCTGGACTAATTTTCATAGATAGAATCAACCAATACAGTGCGATGCAAGCCAGCTTTGGAGATATCAAAGCAACAAACCCATGTGGTGAGATTCCTCTTTACCCAGGTGAGCCATGCGATTTAGGTGCTATTAATTTGGCTGCTTATGTAGAGCGACCAAATGAAGGCTTGGGTGGCTTTGCTTGGGAAAGCTTTAGTGCTGATGTGCAGACGTGCATCCGCTTCTTGGACAATGTCCTTGAAGTGAATCACTTTGCCCTAGAAGACAACCGTGAAATGTCTATGCGTTTACGCCGTTTGGGTCTTGGCATTATGGGACTTGCTGATGCGCTTATAAAAATGGGCTACCGCTACGATAGTGAAGAAGGTCGTGACGCTGTAGCAGATATGATTTCTGAACTTCGCAACAATGCTCACGTAGCTAGTAAGCAGCTAGCTAAAGAACGTGGTATCTTCCCAGACTTTGATAAGAGCGACCTATCAGAAGAACGTCGCAATGTTGCGGTACTGACAGTTGCACCAACAGGAACTACTTCGATGCTGATGGGTGTATCAAGCGGTGTTGAGCCAATCTTTGCACCATTTGTTTACCGCAAAATAGGTAGTGACTACGTCACCTTGATTGCGCCACTTTTTAAAGATTTATTAGAAAGTTATCCTGCTCATGCTGAGTATCAAAAAGATAATGAGTGGGATTGGGATAAAATTGTCGAAGCTGTTCAGGAAAACCACGGTAGTGTTCAAGGTCTAGACTTTATTCCTGATGGCGTTAAAACGGTGCTCTTATGTGCTCATGACATCAGTCCAGAAGATCACGTGCGTATGCAAGGTGTTGTGCAAAGAACCTTTGATGATGGTGGTCACAAGTTAGCAAATTCGATTTCAAAAACCATCAACCTACCTAATGAAGCAACGGTTGAAGATGTCTACAAAGCATACAAGCTTGCTTTTGAGACTGGTTGTAAAGGCATCACTGTTTACCGTGATGGTAGTAGACAGTTCCAAGTCTTAAGTACTACGACTAAACAAGATGACGAAAGCGAAGAAGCTGTAGTTGCTGAACATACCGTACAAACTGCACAAACTATAAATGGGGCAAGTGGAATTACATCAGGAGTTACACCGATGCCTAGTGAACCTGTTTTTGAACGTCCAACCCGTGTTGAGGGTTTTACCGATGCTGTAAAACTTACTGATGCAAATGGTGACAAGCGTGGTTTTTACGTCACTGTAAATAAGCAAAACGATTTACCTACTGAGGTATTTATCATTTCAGGAAAAGCTGGTGATGAAGCTAATGCAGATGCTGAAGCTTTAGGTCGATTAACATCAATTGCATTGCAATATGGAGTACCTGCTGAAGCTATCATTGATACGCTTAAGGGCATCAATGGTGGTGTTTATGGCAGCTATCAAAACCGCATGGTTGCGAGTAAAGCTGATTTAATTGCAATAGCTCTAGAAACATCTAGTGATAAAGTTGCTGCTGTTAAAAAGCCTAACAAAGCTGGTTGTCCTGACTGTGGGTCACCAATGCGCTTTGAAGAAGGTTGTCAGAAGTGTGAAGCTTGTGGTTATAGCAAGTGTGGTTAACTAAACGCTAAGATTTCAATAGGAAGGTAAGCCTCATCAGTATAGTGCTGATGAGGCTTATTTTATGCAGTGTTGATACATTTTTGATACATTGCTTGGTGAATTGTTTTGAGGTTTTATCGAGATTCTTCGCGTTGCTCAGAATGACATTTTGATTTCGCTCACAAGGTAGTGAAGACAGTGAAGACAGTGAAGACCTAGACAATATTTTTTCTGACCTTGAGTAAAGCTAGAGGTGTTCTTTAGTCATCTAAAAATGCAGTACATCTATCACCCAGAATAAGCTGATGAACTTTAGGTCTGCCATTACGACTGCTTATCTGCACATCTACACCGATGAGGCTGGCGCTCAAGCGAGTTTTTACGTCAATCAGTTGGCTGCGTTGCTCAACGATTGAGTATTCAATTTCTGCATTGCGAACTTCAGCATCAATGCCAATACTGGTGTAAGGACCAAGGTAAGCATTTTCAATTTTAGCATTTTCTGCGATGATGACTGGACCAACAATTTGTGAGTTATGAACGACTGCTCCTTTTGCGATTCGGACATTACCAGTAATCACTGAATCTGTTACATGACCTTCATTTTGGGCAGTTACGTCCATGAGGAGCAGACGATTTGCATCTAGTAAATCATCAGGTTTGCCTGTGTCTTTCCACCAACCTGTAACTTCCACGGGAGAAACCGTTCCACCTTCTTTGATTAACTTTTGGATAGCATCAGTAATTTGATATTCGTTTTTGGCACCTCTGGGCAAATCGCTGATGACATCATGGATTTTGTGATTAAAGACGTAGACCCCAGCTACTGCGAGGTTGCTTGGGGGAACTTCTGGTTTTTCAACGAGTTCAGTGATTTTGCCGTCTTCAACTACAGCTACCCCAAGCGCTCTAGGGTCTTCTACTTGAATAAGTGCCAGAACAGCGTCACTTGCTTCTGGTTTACCTTGTCCTGCTTTAAATGTCTCAACAAAATTTTTGATGCCATTTTGGAAAAGATTATCGGCAAGGTAGAGC
>CALDTA010000516.1:0-3544 GCA_937924455.1 uncultured Deinococcales bacterium | reverse complement strand
ACTGTATTTGCTACACTCACGTCAGGCCAAACGACAAAGGCTGGCACACGCACGCCACCTTCGTAAGCGCTTACTTTACCCCCACGCAACGGAGCGTTATTTGTAGGGTGGATATTGCCATCAATATAGTCATACATATTCCCGCCATTGTCTGAATAAAACACAAAAACAGTATCTTCAGCATTGGGCAAACGGTCTATCGTTGCAACTAGGCGTCCAAGTTGGTCATCCATTTCTTTGACCATTGCTGCCATCGTAGGGCTTGCTTGATTGCCTTGTGGGTCAACGTTTCCCTGAAAGCTTGCTATCTTGGCTGGGTCTGCGCTGTAGGGTGAATGTACGTCGTATAAAGATAAATGTAAAAAGTAGTTGTTTCGTTGCTTCGTTTGTTCCTCAACGTAGTCAATCGCATAGTCAACCAATACTTTGGAAACATTCGTATTGGCAGGATAAGCTTCACCTTTTGGATTGTTCGTTGGTAATTGTGTTGCGACTAAGTCAAAGTAACTCCCCGCAGGACCAGGTTCACCTCGCGCACCAACAACAACATCGAAACCATTATTTTCTGGTAAAAATGGGTCTGTACCAACGTGCCACTTGCCCATGTAAGCCGTTGAGTACCCAGCTTCTTTAAAAGACTCACCAAGTGTGACATAGTCGTCTGCCAAATGGTTAACAACATCTTCAGGGATAGACGCACGAATAGGGTTACCCCTTAGACCAGCAGGACCAGATACATTGTCTGCACCAGGGGTATGTCCATTAGCTGCTGTCAGATGCAAGCGTCCTGGATATTGTCCTGTTAAGATGCTCGCCCGAGTTGGTGAACAAATGGGCGTCGCAGCATAGGCATCTGTAAAACGCACACCCCTTTCGGCTAAAGCGTCCAAATTTGGTGTGTCGTAATAGGTGCTACCGTAAATACCTAAGTCACGCCAGCCTAAGTCATCAGCCAAAATGAATACGATATTTGGTGTGTCTTGATTTCTCAAAGGAACTTGCTGATTTGGATTAAGCATCGTTCTGGCAACAAAGTAAGCACAGATTGCTGCGATTGCAATAATAAGTAGACGCAATTTGTTCATAAAATGAATGTATCCCCAAAAGTAGATTCAAAATTTAATTCATCTTGCGTTTGTAAAAAAGATGTTGACACTTAATATGTTGACACTATAGTAGTTTTGATATTTACCGTTCAAGCCTAACAACACCCGTTTGATGCTAGCCATATCAACGATACTATTAGGACATATATTTCAAACGCTACTTATAATACGTCTATACTGATTTTTATTCAATTAAGAATTTGAGCATTGCTTTCATTCTTGATGCTGTAATGGCCTTAAACTAGAAAAATGGTTCCTGTAATGTGGTTTAAGCGAGATTTACGGATTGAGGATAATCCAGCACTTGAGTATATTGCCAAACGAAACTCACCTGCTGTTTATCTATACATTTTTGAACCTGAATTACTACGTCAACCAGATATTGATGAGCGCCATATTCAGTTTATTTTGGAATCACTAAAGATTTTAGATAGCCAATTACAGCGTTACGGTACTCGCTTGACCGTTTTGCATGATGAAGTAATTTCTGTCTTGACACATTTGCAGGAAAATTTTGCTGATATTGAACTCGTATCGCATGAAGAAACAGGCAATCTGTGGACCTATAATCGTGACAAAAGGGTACAACGTTGGTGCAGAGAAACTGGAGTAAGCTGGACTGAATTTCGACAAAATGGCGTTGTGCGTGGTCCACATAACCGAGATACATGGGCTGCACAGTGGAAAAAGTATATGGAGCAGGAACTTAGCCCCGCGCCTCAACACTTACAAGCAGCCCAGTATCCAAGCAAAGCTTTCCCAACATTAAAAGCATTACAGGCTTCTGCGCTAGACAAAGCTATAAAGCTACAACCTGCTGGTGAAAAGGAAGCTCACAGGCTTTTAGATAATTTTTTAGAAAAACGAGCTTTAACTTATCGAGCGGACATGGCACAACCCATGCCTGCGAGACGGAATTGTAGTCGTTTAAGTCCTCACCTTGCCTATGGCACAATCAGCACAAGATATGTCCTAGATAAGCTACATAAAAAAGGTTTTGAAGTTCAAAACTTGCCAGAAGGTACACCAAACAAACAGCAGATGCTAAGAGCGTACAAAGCCTTTGAAGCAAGACTTGCTTGGCGTGACCACTTCATGCAGAAGTTTGAAGACGAAATTGAAATTGAAAAACAGCATGTCAATCCTGCTTTTGATGCTTTAGATAGAGTGCCAAATGATGCGTTATTTAAGGCTTTTATCGAAGGACAGACAGGCTATCCACTGATTGATGCATGTATTCGAGCAGTTCGCCAAGAAGGCTGGCTAACTTTTCGGATGCGGGCCATGCTCATGAGTTTTGCGTCGAATCATTTATGGTTGCCGTGGCGTGAGACGGGTGTGTGGCTGGCTCGAGCCTTCACAGATTACGAGCCCGGCATCCACTGGTCTCAAGTGCAGATGCAATCAGGCGTAACAGGTATCAACACAATTCGTATCTACAACCCCATCAAACAAGCCCAAGACAATGACCCAGAGGGTATGTTTATCAAACGCTTTGTGCCTGAGTTGGCAAAGATACCTTCAGGCTATTTGCATGATTTGCGCTTATTGCCACCTTTGGTCGCTTTAGAGATAGGGTTCGAACTTGGTCGAGATTATCCTGAACCGATTGTAAATCATGAAGAGGCTTACAAAAAAGCACGTGATAAGTTATTTGCTTTAAAAAATGCTGAGTCTACAAAACAGCTTTCAAAAAAAGTCTATCAAAAGCACGGAAGTCGCAAGCAACCCCTAAAACATCGATTGAAATGATGTTTTAGTAATAGTCAAAAAGGTTTTGAGTGCATGTTGGCAACAGAGCAGTTTTTGAGTTTTTTCCAAAAACTGCTAAAGGTGCGTTTTAGTCTATAGTTAAACATAAGAAGCTGAAAACTGATTTAAACGCACAAACGCACAAACGCACCTTAATAATCCCGCTCATGCGGATCAAGCGCATCCCTCAAGCCATCACCCAAAAAGTTAAATGCCAGCACCGTAATTACAATCATTAATCCAGGGAAAATAGCAATATGCGGATAACGCAAAATAAAGGCACGTCCATCTGCTAATATCCCACCCCAACTAGGTGTAGGTGGTCTAACCCCTAAGCCTAAAAATGATAATGCAGATTCAAGAATGATGATGCCACCAATTTGCAATGATGCTAAAACAATAACAGAACTTAAAACGTTAGGAATAACATGTTGGAAAATAACACGAGTATCGTTTGCGCCAAGTGCCTTAGCAGCAGTGATGTAGTCACGCTCTCGCAAGCTCATAACTTCAGCTCGAACCACTCGTGCATAGCGTGCCCAAACTGTTGCACCAATAACGATAATAGTGGTCACAAGGCTTGGACCAATAACAGCAGCAAGAACAATCAGTAGTGCAATTAGTGGAAATGCCATCAGCGTATCTATAATTAAAGATAGCAATTCATCAACCCAACCCCCAAAATA
>CALDTA010000515.1:0-8757 GCA_937924455.1 uncultured Deinococcales bacterium | reverse complement strand
TTAGAACCTTTTTCGAGTCATTATTTTTGAATCCCCTCTAATACCGAAGTGAATCATAAATGCCATAATTACCAATATGACAATATCTTTTAACTTCTTTGCTCATGGATTATGACTTTTTTCTTTCAGTTTATAACGTTTCCACGTAATATTGACCCATGCTAAATGAGTTCGTTCCCACTCGTTACGAAGCTCCACGATTAACTGATCTAATACCGAAGTGAATCATGGATGTCATAGTCACAAACATAGCAAAGTTTCGTAATTTGTGTGCCCTTCGGTTCTAAAGACAACTTTTTCTGCTGATTGATTATGACTTTTTTCTTTCAGTTGAGTATAAGTCAGTTAATCGTGGAAGAGCTTTTCATAAGCTGTTTTGATTTGAGAATCTAACTATGAAGCGGAATGGAAGCGGAATGTGGTTGAGCACCTGACACTTGTAGCTGGTTACTGAATTAGAGCTGTTCTGAAATACCTTTTAAGGCTTAGCCCTCACCTCCCTGCTCCTCTTCCAAAAATTGGGAGGGGGGAGAAAAACACAAGCTTTTGGTTAATTGTTTAATTCTCCTCTCGCAAGATTGGGAGAGGAGTTAGAGGTGAGGGTTAGAAAAAAAACAGTAATCATGCACCAGTTTTTATTTCAGAACAAGTCTATTAACGATATTTTCGGACTCGGTGTTAAACAACTATGTGCTAAACAACCATAATTTTACGAACTACATAAATTAGTAAGTAACTACACCCTTACTCAAACGAGCTACAGGTCTAACCATAGTTACTGGGATGTAAGTGCTACGCAATACTTCACCAGCAACGCTACCATTACGTAATCTATCTAAACCGCTTCTTCCGTGTGTGGTCATAGCAATTAGGTCGATGTTTTCACTTTCTGCAAAGCGAACAATTTCAGATACAACTTTACCAAAACGAACAGCGGTAGCTACTTGATAACCTTTTTCTTGGAAATAATCAGCAACGATGCTCAACTCTTTGCCAAGTGATTTTTCTAGTCTCTCAACGTCCACAGTATCGTTATAGTCAGTTGCTACACGTAGAAACATTAAGTCGTGTGTTTTTGGTGAATAGAGGTGTAAAACCTCATCAGCAATAGCCTTACTAAACTCAGAACTATCAATCGGAAGAAGTACTCTTAAATTTGACATAAACCTCGAAGCTTCCTTTCTAAAAAAGCTCTTAAAACTTGGTACAGCAACAGCCGAGAATAAAAGGGTGTGTTTTAGAGGCTAGCCTGTTAAAGCTTATGGGTACAGACATTCGCAATGTATTAAACCTATAAACCCTTACATTTCCATTTGTTAAAGCAATTGATACTTGTTTGTTTTCACTTATTCTCAAATCAAAATCCTTGTGACTTTGTGAAAATAAGTCATATACCAAGTATATAGTGAAAATATACACAAGCTTTTTGATGACGTATGTACTCTTGGTTACTATTTAAGGCTTTAATGTAATTTGATTAAGGTTTTTGTGAGATGTGTAGTGCGTTTGTAGAATCTGATGACACTAAAAAATATAATGCAATACCCCAACTGTGGGATGTTTTTAATTCGCAAAATTGTGTTGTAGCTCAAGAAATATTTATATTGTGACAATGCTTTAGATTATGGGCGCAGCCTATGCTACGAAGTAGCTTGCTACTTTATGGTTTGTTATGATAGTGAATGAAACAGGTGGTTAAAGACCAGTCACACCTGTTTCACAAACCAGTCTATTCGTTACGCCAAGGAAGTAATTTGCGCTCGAGCCACTGTATGCCATATGTGAGTAGTACACCCAATATCATCACTACAAAAAGTCCAGCATACATCTGCTCCGTAGAAAGCACCTGCCAACTGTAAAAGATAATAAAACCAACACCCGTTTGTGCTCGGACAAATTCAACAGCAACGATGACAATAAGTGCGGTTCCCAAAGCTAGTCTTAAGCCAGCAAAAATAATTGGGAGTGCAGCAGGGACAACAACATGTCTAAACATCTGTAAACGATTTGCGCCAAAATTCCTACCTGCCTGCAAGTAAATCTTATCAATGTCTCGCACACCAGCTGTGGTACTGATCGCAACTAGAAAAAATGCAGAGATAGCAACAACGGCAATCTTCGGACCTTCTCCAAAAGGATCTGGGAAGATGAGCATCATCAAGGGGAAGATTGCAATTTTAGGCAAAACATAAATAGCTGACATGGTTGTGTCAAGCATAGTGCGAACTGTTTTGTTTAATCCCATGACTATACCCAAAAGAATTCCAGGAATTGCACCGATTAAAAAGCCAAGGAAAACACGACTTAGTGTTGCCCAAACATGACTTTCTGCAAACAAACTACGCACCCCTGTCCACCCTTCTAGAGAGAACTTAGAAGGAATTAACCAAGGACGTCCTAAAAGACTTGTTTCATTAAACTTGTCATAACTTACGGTTAAAGTCCAAAGTGCTGAAGCTACTTTGCTAGGAGGCGGAAACCAGCGTGCATTTAAAAAACCCGCAGAAATAATAAGTTCGCACGCAACAAGCAAAAGAACAGGAAAACCAAATGCTAAAGTTCGTTTATATATAGTTTCATGGCGTTTAGGTAAAAAGCTTTCCACTTCTTGAGCAAAGAGAACAATCAGAAAGAAATTAGCAAATAAACCTGCCCACCAAAACGGAGGCCAAAGTTTGAAGACAAAAAACAGTATATTTAAAACAACTGCTACAGCAACTATAGTAATCAGAGAGCTATTGGAACCTCTACTATTTTCCACAATCAATTCCCCATAAATAATATAGACAATACTGATAACACTGAAACATTAATTGTCTGCTTTTTACTGACGCTGCTCCTATACTCATTTCTGCTCCTGCATTGCTTTACTCACTTCATCTTTTAAGGCATCCCAAATTTGCTTACTTAAGTCAATAAAAGCTTTTGTTTTTGTGGTTTCTATAGACCTTGGTCTTTCTATAGGTACATCAAAAACATGTTTAATGGTGCCAGGGTGTGCAGTCATAATCACGACTTTATCACCAAGCAAAATAGCTTCGTCAAGACTATGCGTAATATAAACAACAGTTTTACGATTAGCTTCCCAAATTCGAATAAGTTCTTCTTGTAAAACAGCACGTGTTTGTGCATCAAGTGCGCCAAGCGGTTCATCCATCAAAAGGACATCTGGATCATTTGCTAAAGCACGAATAATACTGACACGTTGTTTCATACCACCTGAGAGCTGTGAAGGATAATAGTTTGCAAAATTCTTTAAGCCAACTCTAGCTAACCATTCATTTGCAATTGCATAACGTTCCTTTTTGTTATAGCCACGCATTTGTAAACCAAAAGCGACATTATCAATTACAGACTTCCAAGGGAAAATTGCATATTCTTGAAAAACAACATTTTGTAATGGTTTACTTGGGTCATCTCCAGGATGAATATTTAATTCACCCGAACTGATAGTTTCTATACCTGCTAGCAATCTTAGAAAAGTAGATTTTCCACAACCAGATGGTCCAACAATTGCAACAAATTCACCTTCCTGGATATCAAGATTAAAATCTTTTAAAGCAGTTACAGGACCATCTTTACTATCAAAGATTTTGGATACGTTTTTTGCTGTGATTCTTGGTATGATTTTTGTCATAAATAAACAATAAAAAAGACGGGCTAGGCCCGTCCTCAATATTCACCATCTATAGTTTAGTAACTACCAAGCGTTTCAAGTGCAAATTCAATAAAACTTGTATCAGCAACATTGCTCAAATCAAGTGGTTCTTCGTATGTTGTACGACCATTTGAACGGTGGACTGACTCAATATCTGAAAGTAAATCTACTGGAATGCTTTGATCTGGATCATAGACCACTGGTCTTCCATTACGAATTGCATCTTCTGTAGAGTTTACAAAACTTAGATAAGCAGCCATGTTTTCATCAGACAAATAGTCATCTCCTTGCATGAGGCGTGCTGCTTCCATAAGCGCAAGTGAAAAACGTTTTGCAACTTCTGGTCTGTTTGTTACAAAGTTACCAGAACCTACAAAAGCTACTGTCATGAGTCCTGGCGTTAAGTCGGTTGCAGCAGCAACTGCTGTACCCGCTTGAATTGCCTCGTCGGCATATGGTGAACCTAAAAGACCTGCATCAATTGCACCACTAGCAAAAGCAGCAGCCATATCAGCATTACCAAGTTGAACAATGTTCACATCACGAATAGTTAGACCACCTAAATCCAGTGCTTTAGAGATTAAATATTCACCACCACTACCCGGACCGCCAGCTCGAGCCACACTCATGCCTTCAAGTTGACTCAAATCACCTTCAATAACACTAGCAAGTTCTTTGCGAACCAATAACTTAGTAGGGCTACCTTCAAACGGCTCTAGAGCTCCAGGAGAAATGATACGAAGATCAAGACCTTGATTCCAACCATTCCATAGCGATGTTACTATCGCAATACCACCCACATCTATTTTGCCTTCGGTCAAAAAGGCAATAGCTTCTGTACCAGATTTGACACGATTTATATCTACGTCTAATCCATACTTCTCAAAAATTCCACGTTCTTCCGCAACGTACATCGTTGCGAACTTCATAATAGGCACATAAGCCACACTAACCTTTTCAACTGGATCTAAAGGCTCTACCTGCGCAAAAGCTACACTAACTAAAAAACAAAAAACAACAACAAGTCGTTTCATACACTTTCCTCCTAAAATACTTAATAATTGTTTGTGGCTTTCATTTTAGCCTAAAATTATGTGTATTTGCAATAGTTTCAATACTCTTTAGACTTTAGTTACGACGCTAACCTTTAGGTTCAAGCATTTTGCATGGTTTAACTTAAACTTAGCTCAAAAATCGAAATAAAAAGGTCAAAGTTAAAACCGACATTCAGAGGATAGTACTCATAATTCAAGTTTTCTCATCAAACACCTTATTGAAACGGCGCTTAAGATGAAATACTCATAAATGCCATGAGATGTCTACCATTTTAAATGCTGTCTAGGACGAGGTAAATCCTTTAATTCAAAAAAATTTATGAGCCAACCTTGGAATGTCGGTTAAAGCATCACTTTACTACTGTTACTACACTAAGAAAAATATAGCTAAATAAAAAAACCTATAGCACCAAAATAATGCTGTACACCTTTAGTTTTCTACTATAATGATTGAAATCAACAAACCATGCTTTTTGCAAACTATACAAGTTAGTAAGTGAATACACCTTTTAGTACGTGAATACACCTTTGCCCAAACGAGAAACTGGTCTAACTATAGTTGACAGAATTTTTAAAATCGTGGAATTGCTACATCTACCCATTAATTTACCTGCTGATACTCAGGCACCCGCAAGTCAACCGTTATATCCGCTTCCGCAACCTGAGGCAACACCCCAACCTCTTTCCCCTCAAGCAAATTCGCCAACGCCAACTTCAACTCTGGCAACCCCTCTTTACTAACCGCAGAAACCGCTAAAGCCTCATAGCGAAGTGTATACTGCCTTAACATATCAGCATCCGCTAAATCAGCTTTATTCAAAACAACAAGTCGTGGCACTTCAAGCTCCAACTCATCCATAATCCTATTCACTGCTTTTACTTTATCTGCAATATCTGGACTACTACCATCCACCACATGCAACAGCAAATCCGCATCATGCAGTTCTTCAAGCGTAGCGCGAAAGGCGTTCACTAGCTCTTTAGGAAGGTCACGAATGAAGCCCACTGTGTCAGTATAAAGAACCTTCGCACCCCACTCCGCCATATCTGGTAACCAACCTTCTCTAGTCGTCGGGCGCAAGGTTGCAAAAAGTTTGTTTGCACTTAGTACATTGCCTTTGCTTATAGCATTAAAGAGCGTTGACTTACCAGCATTGGTATAGCCTACCAAAGCAATTACAGGTGTACGACTTTTAGTACGAGTCTTGCGACTTTCCATCCTGCGACTACTTATCGTCTCAACTTCTTTTTCCAAAGCAGATATACGGTCACGTATGCGGCGACGGTCAAGCTCGAGCTTTGTCTCACCAGGTCCACGTGTGCCAATTCCACCACTACCACCACCGCCACCTATTCGACTCATGGCAGAGCCATGACCAATCAGGCGTGTTGCTTGGTAGTGTAGCTGTGCTAATTCAACTTGCACCTGTGCTTCTCGACCTTTAGCATTTTGTGCAAAGATATCCAGAATCAACTGTGTCCTGTCAATAACCTTAAGCTGCGTTGCATCTTCGATTTCTCTCGCTTGACGAGGGTTCAGTTCTCTATCAAAGATGAGCATATCAGCATCTTCGTGATAGGCCTTTGATAGAATTTCGTCTATCTTGCCTCGACCAATCAAAGTTTTTGGATCAACCGCATCACGCTTTTGTTTACTTTTGTAAGCAACCGTTGCGCCCGCAGTTCTAGCCAGTTCAACCAATTCATCCAAACGAGAATTACTCGCAAAGGTTGTTTCACCAGTGTTCAAACCAACCAGCACTGCACGTTCGGTAGAACTCCGCTTAACCTCTCGTGCTTGTTCAGAGCGAGCCATTTCCTGCTCTAAAGCACGAATCATCTCTAGAATGTTGAGCTGTTCAGCTTCGCCCACACTCATCGGTGGCTCGATGATCCAATCCTCTTCTTGTGAGGTTGGTGGCGCAATCTGTGCTAAGTGAACATCACCCAGTACCACAGAGCCTGTTTCACTTTCACTGATATCCACAGCGATGATGGCATCTAATCTATTTAGGAAGAGCTTGGTTAAATCATTGCTCCCTAAACCTTTTGGTTTGCGGTGTGTGTGGATAAGCCTATAGCCGTACAAACGTGAATCCGCTTCACCGTGTCGCTCTGGTAGCGGAAGCTCATCAGATTCACCAACAGCTACAGTGCGTACTCTGCCACGTCTATCGACTAAAGTTGAGACTGGCTTACCTAAATCAAGTGCAAGCTCCGCTATTGCCCTTGCAAACTCTCTGGTTACGGGCATTTCTGGTGGTAACTTACGGCGGTATAGGTTACTTAGTCTTTTAACTTGATTACTTTTTAAACCTGATAACTTTCCGTGTACTTTTTCTATTGTAAAACGCTCCTAACGTTCTTTCTTTCAAAATCTTATTGTTTAGTATCTAAACTGTTTAATGTCGATATAGGTATAGAAACTAGACACAAAGCCTTATTAATCAAACAAAGATTGTTTGTTAAAAAAGGTTTGTCTAGCTGAGTTTTGGGTTGATTGCAGGAGGCAAGGCAGGTGCTTACGGCTACTTTTTACTTGAAGCAGCAGTAAACGATTATGTCCTATGCTGTGCAAATCAAGTCCCAAGAAAATAGTTTGTTGTTCATGATTAGTAGTAGTATAGCAGATTTTTATGAATCAGTGTTAAAAGGACAAAAACACCCTAAAGACAGCCTTCATCAAGAGCGGAATGCTCCCGAATCCTCCCAAATCCTCCTTTTTCAAAGGAGGGAGCGAAAAACCACTATCTTGTATATATTTCTAACCTCATCGTTGTTGAAAACGGTGGATCCTGCAATGTCGCAGCCATCACGCTACCATCGGCATTTAAAGCAACAGCTTGATAGCTATTTCTATCACTACTTGGTGCAATAGTCGCAACCTTTTGCCAACTACCACCTGACAGATTAAACACTTCCAAAAAACCTTGTGACTGTGGCGTACCTATAAAATCAGTACCTGTTTGCACAAAATTTTGTAACACCAGCGTTTGCCCATCACTACTCATCGCCATAAAACGACCTTGGAGGTCAGTACTTTGCTGCCAAGTGCCATTGGCTAAATCAAACACAATTGTTCTTGGACCATTTGCACTATTAACCGAGGCTTGTAAAGCAACACGGTTTCCACTAGCACTAATCGCACCACGTTCCTCAAAACTAAAGATATTGCTGGTTGCACTCAATTCTGCACTGGACTGCCATGAATCACCACTTCTAGTATGTACAAAAGCACCATTGGGTCCGACAACCAGAATCTTCGAGCCATCTCTGTTTATGTCTACTAAGCGAATCGCAAAGTTATCAGCAGTGCTTATCACACCATTATCAGCAATTCGCTCAATTCGACTGAGCTCGAGCCAGTTACCCGCTTGTTGTTGCCAAATCGTGATGTCTTTGTCTAGCAGGGTAAATGAACCATCACTAGTTGTCTTATGACTCAGCGCAGCAATATTCCCATCACCACTAAGTAGGGCTTCCGAATAGCGATGACTTTGGGCATCTAAGGTTGCATTTAAAAAGCGTTGCTCCTGCCAATCTTGACCATTCGCAGATTGAGGCATAAACGTTCGCAGAAGGTCTCGGTGGCTAGTCAGTAAGGTATTGCCTGTTTCATCTAGCTTTGGTACAAACCATGGTGTGCCTTTATCGTCGGCTGAACCAGAAGTGGGTCGGTAGTCTAAAACATAGACCTGAGGCCAGTTAGCGCCAAACTTTCTGTAAATGCTACGCCTACGCCAATCTTCACTCACTAGGGTCAGACCATCATCTGAAAGGGCAATCTTCTCCCCTACGATGCTGCCAGTAATCACTTCATCAGCTTGATATAGTCCTAAGTTAGTCGTTGCGCCTTGATAAAGAACACTTTCTAATGGATTACAAGCAGTTATTAGAAAAATAGAAGCAATTAAAGCAATTAGTCGTATCAGTTTGGTATTTATTTTGAAAGATGGCATAGGCATAAACTCCTCTATTTAGAAAGTATAGGTTCTTTGCCTATGAAAACGCTGAAAGGGATTGCCTTTTAACTTGACGAATAGA
>CALDTA010000514.1:0-3440 GCA_937924455.1 uncultured Deinococcales bacterium | reverse complement strand
TCTGTGAAAATTCTCGTCTCTGGTTTAAACGCTGCCCAAGAAAACCATAGTGTGTTGTCATGTACAAGCGATCTTAACTGTGTTCCTTCTAACTCACCAGAAGTAGCACGACCTAAAATGTTCCAAGAACTGCCAGTCTGATCGTCAACAAAACTGCTGCCATCCCAACTAAAGTCTAAAGTCTGCCCGTCAACTTCTCTACTGAAAACGCCTACAGAACCTACATCTTTGGCATCAGCTATAGAACGTGTATCAAGCGCACTCGCCGCACCTTCTTTCCAGAAAAGTGTGATTGGATTGTCATCAAAATTATCGTTTACAACACGTGCCTCACTAAGCACTGGAAATGGATAAGCAACATCTTCAGATGTGCCAACCATAGTAATCACACGCTCTTTTGGTGTCAGACGTCCGTCAATCACACCATCAAAAAGGAAGGCAGGTGCATCCACATCGTCGTAACCAACATAGGGATTCACACCATATTGACGTCTATAACCAGTGTCACGAGAAAGCACTTCACCTGACGGAAAAGCCTCTTTAAACTCACCATAGCCAATAATTTGAGCTGGATAACGCAGTAACTGTGTTTCGTTTAACGTACCTACAGCACCAACACCAAGCAACTGAGACCACAGGGTGCTGGTAAGTGTATCAAACATAAGCATATTAGAGTTGTAGAGCATACCTGACACACCAAGAGTAATTTCCATAGCCATTAAACCATCAGCACTTTTGCCTTCTTGAAGAGAATAAGCTGCTTTAAAATCAGCATCTAAATCACTAAAGGAAACATCCCCATTAAAATCTGCTACTGCAGCTTGTTCAGAAGTGTTGAGAGGTACTCTTCTGTCAAACGCTAAAGCACTATTACAGAGTGGACAGAAGGTGACAGATACAGGAACACCACCAACAGTATCATTCACAATTTCGTGCCAAGTTAAGATTTGCAATGGATAGGCTTTGTGCTCTCCATTTAAACTCATGACAATAACTGGCTCAATATCGTCAAGCCATCCATCAGCATCTACTTGAGAAATAAACTCAGGCGTCACTGTTGCATCTGCAACACCTTTCCAATCACCAGAAAAACCCAGTGCAGGAATACCTTGAGGTGGCGGTCCACCTGAAAGAACACGATCTAAAGGAATACTCGCATTTGAACTATCAACACCTAGATTTCTAAATGCACCCGTTGGCTGGGCAAAAACTAAACTAATTAGAGCAAATAGTAAAAAACTAAGACCGAATTTCAGAGCAGCTTGTTTCATAATATTGCCTCCATTCACAAATTACATTACGAAGGTTTCCGATTTCGTGTGTATTGGTTCAAGTCAAAATGATTAAGTCAAGATTTACACAAGTCGATACACGGAATCTGGTAAACCGTCTACATTACAGATTAAATGATAGCTTTCAAGCTTTAGCTTGAATGTCAAGCTCTGTACCAAAACACAATTAGCTTTTTCATATAAAAAGCTCTTCCACGATTAACTGACCTAAGTCAGTTAATCGGCGAGCTTCGTAACGAGTAGGAACGAACTCATTTAGCATGGGTCAATATTACGTGGAAACGCTAAAACACGATAACAAAGCGATAACAAAGCGATATAGTGTTTAAGGATGCTTTTACAATGTCTCTGATTCAATTAGCGGTTGCAAAAAAGATTCTAGCAGCGAGAAACATTTTCGTATTACCGTTTAAGGCATATTAAAGTCATAGTAAAGGCATAGTAAAGGCATAGCAAAGTCAACATGAACATCAAAACAGAATCGGACGTGCTGGCATTAATAATGCAAATGCCAGATATCAAAACCCACGCTAACATTGCGTACAAGGTGCAAAAAAACAAGCAGCTTGCCTAATCCAAATAACATTTGGAAAACATCATGCTTTTTTGTTTTTGAAATTTATCAGTGTTTTTAAGGTTTAAAAAAGACGGTAGCTAGCATCGAAAAAAAACTATAATACCTATAGTTTTTACAGCTAGCACGCCTTTTATTCTTCTTATTCTTAGAAGCGTATACTCCGCTCCCCTACCAGCCCCCCGGCTAATATGTCATCTAAGATACAGACTTACATATCACGGAATTGGCACATATTTTCACATAAATTACGGCTCAAATTTTACATTCTATTTACATGAAATAGCTTCGAAAACCTATAGAGAACTATCGCATTGAGTTAAAACATCTAGGACGACTTTTCCTAGAATAATCAGTTCCTAAAGGATGGTAGTCAATGCAAATCAGAGCTAGGAAAGTGGTAGTGCATACAAATCATATATCAAAAACTTCACATTATTAACGTGCTTTGGTTTTTTAGTAGAAAAATATTTAAGAAACAAACAAAGCTATATCAATAACAAAACATACACAAACAGTAACTAGCAACTACCTGAACTACACCTTCAATTATTGCCAAGTTCTTTATTGATCTCTTCTAAAAATCTATCAGCAGACTCAAAATCACTATAAACGCTCAAAAACCGAATGTAAGCAACTTCATCAAGTCCTCTTAAAAACTCCAAAGCACGTCTACCTACTTCTTCAGAGCTAATTTCTGGTGTGGTCACTTCATCTTCAAAGCCATAAACGTAGTCACGCAGTTGTTTTTCATTGATTGGACGTTTATTACAAGCAATACTTAATTTATTGTAAAGCTTATCTGGATTAAAAGCTTCTTTTCTTCCAGAACGTTTTGTTACAAGCAAGCTCTCAAACTGAGCACGTTCATAGGTTGTAAAACGACGATTGCAATTATCACATTCACGACGGCGACGAATAGCTGTGTTTTCATCACTAGGTCTTGAATTGACTACGCGTGTTTCAGATGAAGAACAAAAAGGACATTTCATCGATCAAACCTAGCTTTCACCTAATCGCCATCTTTTCTATTGATACGCTCAACGTCTTTGATTAGTTTTAAATCGTAATTCTCTGATAAGTAACTTTCATCTTCAACTTGCTCAGCATCAGTTTGATCAGAGAAATAACTGTCGACAGGTTTTTGACCATCGTCAACAATAATATTTGTAGCATCAACGAACTCAGTATCAGCACTGAGTTCAGAACTGTGTCGTTCAGAACTGTGTCCAGAGTAGTCATCATCATTGTGATACTCATTGTGATACTCAGAATCACCATTTTCAGCATCTTCTGAATCAATTAAATCAACATCAGAGGTTTCAATACTTTCATCTTCAAACTCGTCAAAATCATTCAGTTCATCATCAATCAGACCATCATCATCTTCTTCATCGCTGATGAATTCATATAGGTCTGCTTCTAAATCTGCCTGTCTAACATCATCGTCAAGCGCAGCTTGAACCTCTGGTAAAAGAGATTCTACTACCTTCGGTGGCGGTGGCAGTTCTATTTCTAAGTGGTGACCGCTTAAGCCTGATTTGCTATTGCTCAGATAGCGAACATTTTCAACA
>CALDTA010000513.1:0-3902 GCA_937924455.1 uncultured Deinococcales bacterium | reverse complement strand
GTTGGAAATGCCCAATCGTTCGTTTGCATAAAAATATCTCGCTACAATTATTTCTTAAATCTTGGTATGTCTGTTATACTCTTCAAACACACATAATAGTACCTTAACTTTTAGCTATCTTATAAGGAGAACTCCATGCTCGATCGTGCCAAATCACTTCAACCCATGTTGACAGACCTACGTCGTACCATTCACAAAAATCCTGAACTCAGTTTTGAAGAGCATGAAACTGCTGCCTTAGTTGCTAAAACTTTAGACAGCTTTGGTATAAAGCATAAAACTGGCATTGGCAAAACAGGTGTTGTGGCATCTATTGGCAATGGCAATGGTCCAAAAATTGGCGTACGAGCAGATATGGACGCCCTCCCTATTACTGAAATGACAGGCGTGGACTACGCTTCTGTCAATGAAGGCAAAATGCACGCTTGCGGTCATGACTCACACACCACCATGTTGATGGGCGTAGCAAAGCTCCTGAGTGAAGAAAATTTCGACGGAGAAGTACGTCTTCTCTTTCAACCTTCCGAAGAAAACTCGGATAGCGAGGGCAAAAGCGGTGCTACTCGCATGATTGAAGATGGCGCAATCAAAGATTTAGACGCCGTGATTGCACTGCATGTTGACCCTAGTTTAGAAAGTGGCAAGGTAGGAATCAAAGATGGTTACTTGCTGGCCAATGCAGATACCATCTTTGCAAAAATTAAAGGCAAAGGTGGGCACGGCGCTGCGCCACACATGTCTCGTGACCCTATTTTCATGACCGCACCCATCCTCACTGCAATTCACGGCATTGCATCCCGTTGGGTAAACCCTACAGAGCCAGCAGTCATCACTGTTGGTCGCTTATCGGGCGGAACTGTAAGCAATGTTATTCCAAATGATGTTGAGCTAGACCTAACCCTTCGAAGCATTAGTGATGACGTTCGCAAACAAATTGTTGAAGAGGTTGAAAATGCACTCTCTATTTCAAAAGCGCTTGGTGGCGACTATGAAATAGACGTCCGCTGGGGTTACCCAGCACTTTATAACGATCCAAACGTCGCTGGTTGGCTACGTTCTACCTCAGAAGATTTACTCTCTGCTAATAATGTCATTGAAGGGCAATTAGTAATGGGGGGTGAAGACTTCGCCTATATGGCAAAAGCCAGCCAAGGTGCTATGTTGCGCTTAGGTACCTGGAAAGAAGGTACGCCACAACGCTTCTTGCATCACCCTGAATTTGATCTAGACGAGAGTACAATGCCAATTGGAACAGCAGTCTTAGCAGAAACAGCGCTGCGTTTTGTAAGAGGTACTTTTAGCTAAAAAGTAGCTAAGAAGTAGCTAAGAAGGTTTCCGATTTCGTGTGTATTGGTTCAAGTCAAAATAATTAAGCCAAGGATTACACAAGTCGATACACGGAATCTGGTAAACCGTTCAGCTAAAAGCTTCTATAAAGCAATACTCTATAGCACACTATAAAAACGTGACCTAGATATTCGTAAAGCGAGCGACAAGGTCACGTTGTTCTTTTGTTTCAGGACCTGAGCCAGCAGCTTTAATTTGGCTTATGGCTTCATGCTCATCTAAACCTAAAACTTGCAAAAGGCAGCAAGCAAACATCCCTGTCCGACCAATACCAGCAGCACAATGAACCAACACAGATTCATTTGCTTTTAAATCCCATGCAATCTCTTTGACTCTCTCAGCAAACTGTCCTTCATCATTTGGGAGACCAAAATCAGGAACTTCAATCGTGATTTTTTCAAAAGGCAAGCGCTTGTTTTCTATAGCGTTCGCATAATCAGGAGAGTAGTGCATAACTTCTTCCAAGGACGTTAGACAAACAACTTTATCTATCATCTTCTCCTTAAGTTCAACAGAAATCTCCTCCCACGATTCAAAACGACCGAGCATTGAGTGAAGGTATAGTTTTCCAAACGAATCATTGTCTATATTATTCTTGAAAATTTGTTCCAACGGTACTTGTCGCATAAGTCCTTATTTTAACAGGACACAAAACTGATAGATTTCCGTTAGCCTAAATGAGATGTCGCAACTTTACAGCTCGAGCGATCTTAATCTTTCCGACAAATACAACTTTAGCAACTTTGCTCCCCCACCTCGTTTTGGGGAAACCAACTTTGCTGCCTACATTCCTCAAGACCCAAGTCAGGAGGTGGCTCGAGCCCGAGTGCAAGCATTCACTGAAGAGGCTCAGCAAAGTATCGGCAAAACACCTAAAAGAACAGGCTTGTTTGGACGTAAAAAGCTAAGCCCAGAAGGTCAAGGTCTCTATCTAGACGGTGGTTTTGGCGTAGGCAAAACACACCTTTTAGCCTCTGCCTACAATACTTTTAACAACTCAGCTAAAGCTTACATGTCTTTCCAAGAGCTGGTCTACACCATAGGCGCACTTGGCAAAGAAGCAGCACAACAGGAACTCGGACAATACAAACTCATATGTATCGATGAATTCGAGCTTGACGACCCTGGCAATACTTTGATTGTCAAAACTTTTCTTGCACATGCCTTTTCACTTGGTAACTACGTCATCACAACATCCAATACGCCCCCCGCTGCCCAAGGACAAGGTCGCTTTAATGCTGATGATTTTAAGCGAGAAATTCAGAGCATCGCTGAACGCTTCGAAATGCTCCACATCGATGGACCAGATTACCGCAAAAGACAGCAACTAAGCACATTAGTCACTACAAGAGAACTACTTGATATTGCCAAAGCAGACAGTCGAAATCGTCGTTTCCACCTTGATCATAGCGAACTCAAACATGTCTTAGAACAAATGCATCCTATTCGCTACAGCAATATTTTGACGCAACTTGATGCACTCTATCTAGAAAATCTTGAGAGCATTCCAGACCAAAACAGTGCACTACGCTTTGTACACTTTATCGATAAACTTTACGACATGAAAATTGGTTTTTGCGCTTCTGGTACTATTGCCATAGAAGAAATCTTTGATCCAAGCTACAGAAACAATGCCTATGCAAAAAAACATTACCGCTGCCTGTCTAGGCTCTCGGAATTAATTGAAGAGGCAAGAAGTTAATTAGAATCGTCAGAAGTTGATGTTTTAGTTTCTTCAACTTCTTTTTCTTTTTTCAGCACTTGAATGGCAGATGGATAACGGTTCTTACCACTGTGCCAAAACAAAACATCATCTATAAAGCTTACGGTATAGCAACTTTCAACTCTTGAAGGTTGCCACACAGAACAATATTTACCATCATCTCTTACACGCCATGTTCCATGACTCTGCGGCATATCTTCTTCTTGATACCAAGTCGTACCGCTTGGTGCAAAATACTGCCTAGTGTTCGAATCACGCCAAATACCAATGAGAATATTGCCTCTGAGGTATTCATCAAGTGCTTCAGCATCTCGGCTTTCAGCACTATCAGCATCATATTCAAACGCTCTTAAACTTTCGTAATCATGGATAACAGGAATTTTATCTTCTGCTTGTGCATCCTCTTGTGCTATCACAAATGAAACAGCTAATAAGGTAGCCGTCAGAATCAGTTTTAGGTTTTTCATCAGTTTAATTCTATCGTTCTTCGCAAAAGTCTATAGATAAAGCACTTGACACAACACAAGCATATCAAAGCTGTAACTCTGCTAAATCTTTAATACCTTCACTGTCAAATCGTTTTAGCAAACCTTGATTGATAGCTTTAATCAGGAATGGACCTTTGTAGACAAGCCCTGTATATATCTGAAGTAACGCTGCACCAGCTTTTAGACGGTCAAAGGCATCATCAGTAGTTGAAATGCCACCGACTGAGATTATTGGAAGTTTAGTATTTGCTTTGAGATAGCGGAGGACTTCCACGGCTCGAGCCTTCAACGGCTCCCCCGACAACCCACCTGCCTCATTTGGATCAAAGCCCAAAACCTCTCTA
>CALDTA010000512.1:0-10935 GCA_937924455.1 uncultured Deinococcales bacterium | reverse complement strand
ACAAAATCAAGCCGTATCTGCTAGAAACTTTCAGGTACTCAACTCTCCCTAAGTGATTTTGCGTCAGTACAAACAAGTTACTATCTATTTTAAAAAGTAAGATGATGACGAATGTTAAAGCCTTTTACGGGTGCATTCATATTCGAGCATATAAAGCCCCTATGAAACACTCTATTTCAAGATATCAAAACCATTTAAAGGCGATATAAAAAGCTCTTCCACGATTAACTGACCCAAGTCAGTTAATCGGCGCGCTTCGTAACGAGTAGGAACGAAATCATTTAGTATGGGTCAATATTACGTGGAAACGCTAAAAATATACCCAAGCTCTACATACAAGTATTAGCCATAAAAAAAGCGTGACCGAAGTCACGCTAGAAATTCATCTTTACGATTAGCTTATTCAGCTTCTCTAACAACATCCACAGTAAATTCGATTGGAACTTCTGGATGTGGCTTATAGAAAACAATCTGACTACCAATTTCCTTGATTGGGTGATCAAGGTCAATCTTACGACGGTCAACTTCAATGTTGTATGTCGCTTCGATTGCAGCAGCTAGCTGTTGACGACCAATTGAACCGTAGATACGCTCATCGCCTGCTTTAGCAGCAATTTCAACACGTGCATCTTCGCCAATAAGGTCTTTGAGACGCTCAGCATCTCCCTTGCGTTCGGCTAACTGACGCGCACGCTGCTCGAGCCTTGCATCTAGTTCTGCACGGTTTGCTTTACTTGCAGGAAGTGCCAAACCTTGTGGAATCAGAAAGTTACGAGCATAGCCTGCTTTAACATTTAAGATTTCGCCAGCTTCGCCAAGCTTCTTAACGGGTTCTAGCAAAATTATGTTCATTTTCTTACCAACTGTGCAGTGATAGGAATAATTGCCAACATGCGTGCACGCTTGATTGTCGTTGCAAGTCTGCGTTGGTGCTTAGCACAAACGCCAGTACGACGACGAGGCAAAATCTTTGCAGTATCACTGATAAATCTACGTAACATTTGTGAGTTACGGTAGTCCATAATTTCCATCTCGCCTGTGCAAAATGGACATACTTTTGGTCTACGACCTCTGCGACCACGGTCTCTATCTCTACCGCGATTACCGCCACTTCTTTGTTGAGCCATTAAAAGGGTAAATCCTCTTCTGGTGGAAATTCTTCATCAATATCAAGCTTACTTACCTGACTCGCCTGGGCGTCTACTTGCACAGTGTCTATGCCAGAATTTGCAACTGCCGCTGGGGCTGATGCTCCTGAAGTTTGTGCAGGTGAACGGGTCGCAGCTCCACCACTGCCCGGACCACGTGTCAGGGTCTCTATACGAGTACCCTCAATATAGGTTCTATAACGCTTGTTGCCTTCTTGATCTTGCCAAGAATCATTGACTAAACGCCCCATAACCATGACAGCATCACCCTTGCCTAAATCAGCAAAGCCTTCAGCGAGATCTCGCCAAACTTGGATGTCTATGAAATGGACGTTTTCTTGATCTTGACCATTGCGATCACGGTATTGCTCATTGACAGCGATACCGATTCTAGTAACTGCATTGCCATTTGGGGTGTAGCGCATTTCAGCATCACGAGTAAGATTACCTACCAGCGTGACCTGATTCAGTGCATTTGTTAGACGTGGCTGACCTAGACTGTCAGAGACAGTTGGATTTTCTTTACGCATACCAGCACTCAGCACATCTACTCGGATGCCTTTAACATCCACAGCAGAACGCTTCTGACCATCTTGCTCCCAAGCTCGGTAGTTGACACGACCATCTACAAAGACCATCGTTCCCTGATCGAGCTGATCTGCAAGATACTCTGCTTGCTTACCAAGCACACTCACACGGTGATACCAAGCAATATCTCTCACTTGAGAGTCATCACCAATAATACGGTCATTGCCTGCTACATTCATTTCTAAAATAGCAAGCCCACTGGGGGTGTACTTAAGTTCGGATTTCTTTGTTAAGCAACCAACTAATATTACGCTGTTAAATCCTCTGGCCATAGCCTTCTCCTTACACTTAGAAACTCTATGAAGTACCTGTACTTCAATTCACAAATTAATCGACTGAAGCATATGCTTTGTCACACAATTTGCAAAACTTCAGAGTTCCATACAAGAACTATTGCCTACATTATACCTTAAATTATATGGTATGTACACCTTAATTAAGATATTCCAAATAGATAATGTAAAAATTGTTAAATTTTTACCCCTGAGTGATTTCCTCAGGCTTATGCAGTAGCTTCTTCGCTTGCAGTTACTTCTGGAACAGGAGCTGGAGCTTCTGCTGGTGCAGGAGCGGCTTCTGGTGCAGGAGTTGCAGCAGGACGTGTTTCTGGTCTAGATTCTGGTCTAGATTCTGGGCGACCTTCAGGTCTGCGAGCATCTGGACGGGTTCTTGGTCTTGAGAACTTGCGTCCTTTACCAAGTGTGCTCCATTCAGGACGATGACGCACGATAAGCGCACGCATGATATTGTCACGAATTCTCAACGCACTTTCGATTGCTTTCGGTCCGTCGCTAGATGTTAACTCAACAGTATAAATAAGATAATGCCCATCTAGCTTTTTGTTGATAGGGTAAGCCAAACGCTTTGAACCCCAATCATCTAGATTGGTCACCACACCATCATTACGTTGAATCTGTGCTTCGATAGCATCACGCTCAGCCTGAGCTTGCTTTTCGGTCAAGTTTGACTCGATAATCACATTTAAATCATAAGTAGCCATGGGTTTTTGCCTCCTTCCATTAAGGCATTTTGTGTCGAATATGTAGCTTCGATTTGTGTTAATACGAACACTACTTCAAACAGCTCGGTAGTTTAGCACTAATGAGAAGACATGGATAGATGTATTTTCCCTAAGTTCAGGTATTTTTGCTTGGAATTTATTGGAACTTATTGGAACTTAAAAGCAAGATGAATATGCGAAAAGCCTTACAACATTTGGGATGTGAAGCTTTTCCTCCAAGTAAGGCAAGCTTGCCATAACTAATACCAGTGAGTAAAACTATTAATATCTGAAAAATATCGCTACATGAACTAGAAAACAGTGTAAATGAGCAAGTAAATGAGCAAGTAAAACGAACACTACCTACATTAACAACAGTTCATTTAATGGGGTGCGTCCCATCCAAGGTTGGAAAGAGATTCAACGCAAATAGAAGTTTTTCGCTTTTTGAAAAACTTCCAAGGTGCGTCCCTACTAGAGTTGAATATCAGATTATTTCTTTAGATATACCTTCAACCTTTAGCGGGACGCACCCTTTAATGTGTAAAATTTGGCATTCTCTTTAGATTGTGTTAATATTTAACTAGGTGAAAACTTTGTGGCTTTGCTGCATCGTTGTAATGCGCGTTCTTGGAGGAGCGCGCATTTTTACATAGCTTTACATCAACATTTACCGTAAAACAAACCAACACTGTTTACATATCAGCCAGATAAAGTTTTTCAACTTGTAACGTTATCCGCTAAACTTATTTTGTAATTAAATCTTTCAAGAGCAAAGAAGCACAAAAGATTTATTTGCGACAACTCTCAAAAAAGCTACCCCAAGATATTCAACAAATAGCTTTGAGAAAACTGCGTATGCTGAACAATGCTCAAACACTCAATGATTTACGTATACCCCCAGCTAATCGATTAGAAAAACTTAAATATGACCGTTTAGGGCAGTATAGTATTCGCATTAATGATCAGTGGCGTATATGTTTTGTTTGGGAAGATGGTAACGCCCTCAATGTTGAGATTGTCGATTATCACTAAACTTAAGGATTGGTCTATGATTGAAAAATTACCTCCCATTCATCCTGGTGAAGTCCTTCTGGAAGAATTTCTTAAACCAATGGAGCTTAGCCAAAATAAACTTGCTCTTGGCATAGGCGTACATGCTCGTCGTGTTAATGAAATCGTGCTCAAGAAACGTTCTATTACAGCAGATACTGCGTTACGCCTAGCTAAATACTTTGGAACATCTCCTCAGTTCTGGCTTGGTTTACAAACCGACTATGATCTTGACTTAGCCTTCGACCAAATGGGTGACATCCTTGACAAGGATGTTAAGGTCTATGCCGAAATCACTTAACTAGGCACTTCAAAAGACGCTAGCTTGCCAATTCCACAATCAAATTCCTCTTTACGGAAGCTACTCAAAAACACTTACAAACTCATCTAAAGATTTCTTTTCTTTTGCATGAGTCGGCACACCAGCATCCTCAGCAGGATAGCCAACAACTAAGTTTATATACGCTCTTTCGTTTTTCGGTCTTCCAAGTACTTCAGCTAAGAAATTCATTGGGCTTGGTGTATGTGTCAAACAAGCCAAACCAACATTGTGCAAAGCAGATATTAAAAAGCCTGTAGCTATGCCAACAGATTCTTGTACATAGTAGTGCTTGAGTTTTGAACCATCTTCATTTAAACCATAGGCTTGTGCAAAAATGACGATTAGACAAGCAGCATCATCTATAAAAGATTTATTGGCATCTGTACCAAGCGGTGCAAGCGCTTCTAGCCATTCTTCTGAAGCACGACCTTCATTGTAAAAAGCACGCTCTTCTTCTTCGGCTGCTAAACGAATTTTGTGCTTTAGCTCTTTGTCACTAACAACGCAAAAGTGCCACGGTTGCTGGTTTGCACCACTTGGCGCACGTCCTGCTGTTCGCAAGCAATTTTTAATGATATCTAAGGGAACAGCTTTGTCGGTAAAATCTCGTGTGCTGTGCCGTTTCGCCATGTAATCGAAGTAGCTGCGGGAGCGCTCGAGCATTTCCTCTTCGCTATAACTAATCTTTTGTAGGGGAACAGTTGGAATAGTTGACATAAATGAAGCTCTTTTCTTGTATTACGGTTTAACTAGTATATCAGGCAATACCCTTTTAGCGATAACGAATAAGACCAATTTGCAGAGAAAGCAACTTTACGCTACCTCACACTACCTCTTCCTGACATTTCCTCAATTTTCTCTCAATTTTCCCTCAGTTTTCCTTCAATTTTCCAAGAAACCTCAGACACTGGATAGTCCAACCTGCTAAAATACAGCAAATTCACAAACAATTCTTTTGATAGGAAAAATCATGTCAGAACAGACAAGAAAAACAAAAGCACAACCACCAGAGGACTTTACGGGTCTAAAAACAGGTAAACCAAAAGAAGTTGCAGCAGGAATCCCTGCTGTGATTTCTTCAGGAAAACATGTTTTTGGACAAACACATATCTCTAAAGGTCTCCAGCTTTTAACTATGCTCAACCAAACTCAAGGCTTTGACTGTCCAAGTTGTGCATGGCCCGATCCAGATGATGAACGCAGTTGGGGTGCAGAGTTTTGCGAAAACGGTGCAAAAGCTGTCGCAGATGAAGCAACCAACCGCAGAGTTACACCAGAATTTTTTGAAAAATATTCTGTTGAAGCTTTAGCAGAAGAATCTGATTATTGGCTCAACAAGCAAGGTCGCCTTACTCACCCGATGGTGCTAGAAGAAGGTAGCAGTCACTACAAGACAATCTCTTGGGATGACGCTTTCAAAACAATCGGTGAAGAGCTAAATAAACTGGCTTCACCAGACGAAGCTATCTTCTACACCAGTGGTCGCACAAGCAACGAAGCAGCCTTCTTATACCAACTTTTCGTACGTCAGTATGGCACAAATAATCTGCCTGATTGCTCAAACATGTGCCACGAATCAAGCGGTACAGGTCTTTCTGAAACGATTGGCATTGGTAAAGGAACCGTTACACTAGATGACTTTAACAAAGCAGACTTGATTCTTGTTGTTGGACAAAACCCAGGAACCAATCATCCAAGGATGCTCACAGCGCTTGAAAAAGCCAAGAATAACGGTGCAAAGATTGTTTCAATCAACCCACTCAAAGAAACTGGCTTAGTAAAAGTCAAGAATCCTCAAGATTTCAAAAACCCTGTTAAAGGTTTAAAAACAGTGCTTGGTTCAGGTAATGAACTCAGTGACATGTTCGTACCTGTAAAAGTTGCTGGCGATATTGCCTTAGCAAAAGGTGTTATGAAAGCCATGTTTGCGCTAGAAGACAGTGCTAAACAAGTTGTTGCCCAAGATTTCATAAACAATAAGACTGAGGGTTTTGATGCTTTCAAAGCAGACATCGTTGCCGAAGATTGGCACAAAATTGTAAGTGAGAGTGGCATCTCACAAGAAGAAATCGAAAAACTTGCACTGCTCTGCGCAGACAATGACCGCATCATCATTTGTTGGGCAATGGGACTCACACAACACAAGCATGGTGTAGCAGCTATTCAAGAATTTGTAAACCTCATCCTTATGAAAGGCAGCATCGGCAAAGAAGGCGCAGGTCTCTGTCCTGTTCGTGGTCACAGCAACGTACAAGGTGACAGAACTATGGGCATTTGGGAAAAGCCAAAGCCAGCTTTCTTAGATAAGCTCGACAGTACTTTTGGGTTTACTGCACCACGTGAACATGGCTACGACACTGTAGAAGCTATTAAGGCAATGCACAGTGGTAAAGGCAAAGTATTCTTTGCGATGGGTGGTAACTTCCTATCTGCAACGCCAGACACTGAATACACTGCCGATGCACTTCGAAATTGTGACTTAACAGTGCAAGTATCTACTAAGCTAAATCGCTCACACCTCATCACAGGTAAAAAAGCATTGATTCTTCCGTGTCTTGGTCGTACAGAAAGTGATGTTCAAGCAAATGGTCAACAATTTGTAAGCTGTGAAAACTCAATGGGTGTTGTGCAGAAGTCTGAAGGGCAGATGACACCAGCTTCAGAGCACTTACTGAGTGAGCCAGCGATTGTTGCAAAAATGGCAGAAGCCACCTTGAAAGATTCAAAAGTAGATTGGTCTGGCTTAGTAAATGACTACGACCAAATTCGTGATGCTATTGAAGCAGTAATTCCAGGATTTGAAAACTACAACGACCGTGTACGAGTAGATGCAGGTTTCTACCTACCAAATGGTCCACGAGAAGGCAACTTTACAACTGATACAGGCAAAGCAAAATTCACCGTTCATGCCATTCCTGATATGGGTGTAGGTGACGATGAATTCATCATGATGACGCTTCGTTCACACGACCAGTTCAATACCACTATTTACGGTTTAGACGACCGCTATCGTGGCATATATAACGAACGTCGTGTAGTCATGTTAAACAAAGGCGATATGAACAAACACAATATCGCTGAAGGTGATGTTTTAGACCTAACTAGCGAATACGAAGGTGAAACACGCATTGCTAAGAAGTTCATAGCCGTAGGCTATGACGTACCTTCTGGTACTGCGGTGACCTACTTCCCAGAGGCAAATGTGCTTGTACCCGTAAATAGTGTTGCAGAAAGAAGTAATACACCAACATCAAAGTTTGTCCGAATTACGTTACAAGCAGCAAGCTAGCTTTTAAGTTTTTGCTTCACTATCACAAAACATAAAGTCACAAAACAAAAAAGGACACTTCCGAGGAGGTGTCCTTTTTTTTCATTAAAGAAGTGAACTAAGAGTTATGCAGGGTGCGTCCCATATGAAATTGAAAATAATTTCACAATAATTAGAAGTTTCTCTGCTTTTTGAGAAACTTCCAAGGTGCGTCCCAGACGAGGTTAAAAATGAGTTTGATATAGCTATGTACGTTTTCAACCCTTGGCGGGAGGCACCCTTATGCAGCTAAGAACCAAAAAACCGTTGTAGCTGCTAGGATTACAAGCCCTAAAACAATCATATGTAGCGTAGCTTTTAGTTCGTGCTGGTCAGTAAAATCTGCATTTGGATTTGTAGTTGTCATTTTATTCATCCCTAAAAATATTTATTTGAAATCTTCGGAGAGTTTCGTGTAAACCTACTCTCAAGCATCAAAAAGAAGTTTAGACTTTGTGACCTTGTGAATCAATACACAATATCTATAGATTGATTAGACATCCATAGACAATGTCTATAGATAGACTCATGCTCATCATTTAGTCTTTATTTATGGGCTTAGAATTCATAAATTATTTGGATATAAGCCTGACTTACATAACTAAGACACCAAAATTACATGAAACTACATCAACTTAAAGCCTTTATAACAACCATTGATTCTGGAAGCTTTTCGGAAGCTGGGCTTCGACTTGGCATAGCTCAGGCTTCTGTAAGCCATGCTATTTCTGATTTAGAGAAAGAATTAGGCGTTAAATTACTTGATAGAGGACGTTTTGGCGCAAGGGCTACCACCGTAGGTTTAAACATTGCTAGTCATGCCCGTGGTGTTCTTAAATTCACTGAAGCAATCGAGCAAGAAGCTCAACTCTCTAAAGGAAATGTACACGGCGTCTTGCGACTAACTTCTTTTAGAAGTGCAGCAGGGAAAATTGTTCCAAAACTAATTGCCGCACTTCGTAAAGAATATCCAAACTTAACAATAAAAATCATTGAAATCGAAGACAGCCACAGTCCTGGCAATACTAGACGAAGAATGGTTCGAGAGCATCAAATAGATTTAGCTTTTGTGAGCCATGCTCCAGCGAATGAAAA
Source organism: uncultured Deinococcales bacterium (assembly GCA_937924455.1). Classification (GTDB taxonomy): domain Bacteria; phylum Deinococcota; class Deinococci; order Deinococcales; family Trueperaceae; genus CALGZD01. The sequence goes on along the minus strand of CALDTA010000512.1, from coordinate 2,422 downwards.
GCATTTGCTTATCTGGAAACTTATGAATGACATCGTCAAAGTCGTTTTACCTAAAGATGATCCGAGAGAAACAATCACTTGGAAAGAACTAGGTCAGGAAGCACTCATTTTACCCATAGGTGATGATGTCTATGATACCTATACAAGATGGCACTTGAAAAATCTTATAGGAGAAGATGTTGAAGCTGCTTTTGAAGTAAGAGAAGATACAACGCTTATCAATATGGTTTCAGAAGGTTTAGGTATTGGTTTGTTGCCAAGCCTTGCAATAGAAGAGCTTCCCAGTAATCTTAAAGTGATTAAGCCCCATACAGATTTAGAAAGACCAATCTATATAGCGGTACTACCAAGCAGCTTAAAAGTACCTACGGTACGAGTCTTTCTCAAAGCACTCAAAACAAGATTCCCTGATAGTGAAATACCTAAGCTCGCCTAAAACACTAGACCTCAATTTTAATTTTTAAAATCGAAAGAAAACGTAATTGGCTCTGCACCTAAATTAGGTAAGTCTAATTCTACATAGTTAGAAAGGGTGCGGTTTTTATATCTTGCTTGTAGAAGCCATTCGCCCTTAACATCCAAACTCAAAGGTGAATCTGGGAATATGCTAAACTCGTGCCCCTGTGGATACTTAGACTCTTCAGGACGTTGTACTACTATTACATCCATAACATCCTCAAGACCTTTAGGTAGCGTTTCTGTATAAACCATATAGTTTGAATTTAACCCTGGAATGTACTGGTGTTGACTTTCTCTCGTGTCTGATTGCTCTATAAAACTTTCTTGAGCAAATTTAAACCCTGGCAATGCTAAGAGAATGATTGCACCAACACAAATAAATAACAGTACAGTTGCGACAGCCCGTATTATTGTTTTGATAGGACTTGCTTTGACTACTTCATTGAACTCTTGCTGACGCTCAGCAGTGATTTTCAAATTGTCACTATCTAAGGCTGGATCAGAATTAAAAACAAAATCCAAGTCATTTTCAAGGTCAGTTGCTGATAATTCTTTGCGAGCCTTTCTCTTACTTGAAAAACCAAGCGAAGGCTTTTTACTATTTTTATTGTTTGAAACGCTTTCACTTTTTTCTACATCATAAGCATCAGAGTCATCAGCACTAGGAGATGATACTTCAAAATAAGTGAGTTTAGCTCTGCTGTATTCTTCAACAGCTTCTTCATCTATTGCTTCAACAGATATTTTCCCGATAGCATCATAATCATCTTCTTCAAAAACCTGTGCTTTGCGACTATTACGACCTAAAACAGCCTCTTGAGGCATTTCTTCATCTACTAAGGTAGCCCGTTTAGCTGCAATTTTTTCTGCTATGGTTTGCTGCTTAGTATCAAATACTGTCAGTTTAGAGTTATTTGAAACCGTTTTCTGTTGCTGAATACTTGCTTGCATTTGCGCTATTTTGTCAGTGGCAGTCTTAAAAACATCGACTTCACCAGCGGCTGCTTCTGCTCTTCGCTGAGCTCTTCTAGCTCTTCGTGCCATTCTCTCGGCATCATCATCAGCTTGAGTATTTGCAGTTATAGGCTCTACAGGTGGGGTTACTTGAGATGTTGTTACTTGCTGGCTTGAAGATGGACCTACAGATAATGGACCTACAGATATCGGATTACTTTCACCAAATTCCGTTATCTCTATAACCTGTAAATCATCATCATCTTGAACAGCAAAAGCTTGCTCTCCTAGATTTTTATTACCTTTACCAAACTCAGTATCTTTAAACAAATCGACATCATTAACTTCCTGATGATCAATCTGAAGCTCAATATCATCATCTTCAATAGTTTCAGTGGTTTCAATGGTCTCATGTGGAAAAACAGTTTCTTTGGCAAAGATGTTTTCCTCTTCTGATTCCGTATAAACAGGAAATAACGTTCCTTTTCCTTCTGCATTGGTATTTTGTACAGCTTGCGCTTGTGTTAAAAGACTATTATTTTCATTCTCGAGAACGTCATCTAAAAATGTATCTAAATCATCTTGTGAATTCGTTTGTGAAACCACTGTTGAATCATTCTGCACAGAATCGTTCTGCACAGATTTGTTCTGCGCAGGTACTTGTTTTGGAGAACTAGCAGCCTGTATAGCATCAAAACCGTCATGACGTGTAGCAAATGCACTTGCTTCATCATCCATGTCATCAACAAATGTATCAAAAGGAGTTACAGAAGAATTCTGCTTCACTTTTGGCAACGTTGTTGCAACATTTTCAGCATCTTCGTCATCAAATGCCAATAGATATTCAGACTCTTCTAAAAAATCGCTATTGTTCTCAATATGCTTTGCACTATTCGAAATTGTTGCGTTACTAGCTGCTGCATCTGGAACTTCTAAATCTGGAATTTCTAAATCTGGAATTTCTACATTTAGAGTCTCTACATCTGACAAATCTGAATCGACAAGCATC
>CALDTA010000511.1:0-3163 GCA_937924455.1 uncultured Deinococcales bacterium | reverse complement strand
GTGACTGGAGCACCTGTTACTTCTACCATCACCCAAGGGCTAGTGAGTGCCATTGTTGCAAACATACCAGCGCCAGGTTCATTGATTTGAAGAGCAACATCTAAGCCCGTTGCATTGTTCACCATATTGGCAATTTCTACTGAGTGACCACCACTTGGTTTAATACCTAAGAATACTGCTATGACTGTGTTGTTTGTAAAATCGACGGTTGGCATTGTCGGCATAGGTGTAAAGTTACCATTTGCTAAAGTCCAAACTTCACGAAGCTTCGCTTGTGACTGAATCACGTATACCATTGCTTCATCAGCACTGCCCTGTGAGCCTTCTGCAAGTACTGACCATGCTACTTGGGCGGGTGCGCTTAGGCTACTACTACTGTTACTCACGCTATTATTTCCTGATTCTACTGAACTTGTTGCTAGTGGGGTTGTGGTTACAGTTGCTTCAACACTGACAGGAGCTAAGTCAGCTACTTCTACTTCTGCCGTTGTTGCTTCAACTGCTTCACTATTATGACTATTCAGCGCATTCGTCACTGAAGCAGTGCTTAACATAGCACTCTCACTAATAGCACTTTCACTAATAGCGTCTACATTGATTGGTGTATCTGTCGTTAAATTATACATTTCTGCAACAGTCTTATTGCTATTTGCTAAAGTCAATAGGTTGATACCTAAACCGTCAGCTAAGTGCATAGCTACTGGATAACCAAATTCATTGAACAATAAACCACCGCTTGCACCAGGTGCAGACTGACAGTTGTGCTCAATTAAGTTGCCATCTGTTGCTGTTACTACACAGTCTGCTGTTTTGGACAGAGGGGCAGATAAAGCGTGTTGGACTAACATGAGGCTCGAGCCCACCCCCACCTCTTCAATATACAGTGGTAAGAATCCGTAGTTCACAACAGCACTACTATCTACTTTCAATAACATGTACCCTAAATCAGCATTATGCGCCACAGGCTCTGTTTCGACTGAAAAAGCATCACCAGTCTGACCTTCAGACAAATAGCCTAAACGGAAATTCGCTGACATAATTGCTTGTTCATCTGGCAAGCAATTACTTGCTGTCAAGACAATATCTTCACGAATGAGTGTGCCCGTACAGCTTTTAACCTCACTCGCACCCATGATATGAACACGCCCTACAGGTTTCGCAATTTCACGAACAAAAACATCATTACTTATAGTTTCAAAACCAACATCACTCAAAGACGTATCTGAAACTAAGTCGGTCTTTGCAAAACTATCTACCATTAAATCAGCTACTTGGGCAGAGCTGGCGCCAAGCATCAATACACCAAATAGCATTAAACTAAATAATATGGCAATTACGCTATTTATTTTTTTCATTGTTAAACTTACCTCTTTCCAACTTTTTGTCATCATTATGCTTATCTTAATTCACTATATTAGTGATTGATACTCAACTAAATCAAGTCTGTTAGCGTCATTATGACAATTTGATGTGAGTATTAACCTGAGTAAAGCTTGTAATGTCTTCAGTTTTCTGGTGTATCCGCAATAAAAATATGCGCTGTATGCGATGCGAATACACAACACAGCTTTTACAAAACACAGCTTTCACAGTACCTTGTAAAAACTGCTAATCCTTTTATATCCGCCAAAGTGCAAATACAACTTCAGTTTCCCACAGCAGTAATGTCGAAGGATGCAACTAAACTCTTCAAGTAAACACAGTTGATTCTTAAACTTACAAAGCTACTGGCAACGTTATAGAATAATCTCTGTCATGCGCCTATTTGGACTTTTTTGCTTTCTAATCGCTCTTATCGCCCTACTACTCTACAGACACCCAGAATTGGTGTTTAAACACTACAGATCTGTTAACGAAGATAGCGCTCGCTTCGAAATTGAAGGCGAACTTACGCAAATGAAAGTAGTAAAAGTTGTGGATGGCGATACAGTATGGCTCTGCTGCTTCAATGGAAAAGAAAAAAGTAGCAGACTAATAGGCATAGATACGCCTGAAACCGTCAAACCTGGTGAAAAACCTGAGCGTTGGGGCAAAGAAGCTAGCAACTTTACCAAACGACAATTGAATATTGGTAGAAAAGTCTGGGTTGAGATGGATGTAGAAAGCCATGATCGCTATGGTCGTCCTTTAGTGTATGTATACATCCCTAAACGCAATGGTGCATGGTATCAAGGCAAAAAAAGCTATACACAAATCAATCGGCACCTAGTCCAAGTTGGCTTAGCCGAAGTTAAAACCTTTCCACCAAATGTACGTTACAGTCGGATATTTCGAGATGCTCAACAGGAAGCACGAGAACAAGAAATTGGTATTTGGAAGCGTTTGCGTTGGTGGCAGAAGCTTATGCCAATCAATTAGCAAATCAGAATATATAGGTCCGAAATTTAAGGGATAGCCTAGAAGTGTAAAGATATTTTTGTAGCAAAGCGGAATGAACAAAGCTAAAACTCAGTCATATGCTAGAAGTACAGTGACTCGACTTATTGCTAGTTCATTCATAAATTCTAATATGCAAATTCTTATGGTGGTGTGTCTGCGTCGAGTATTCAAAGAATTTGACCTCAAGCTAACTATTCCTCTCGCTATATATGCGGACACACCCGAATATATATTTTTTACCCCTTAAGAGCTTCGAAAGGAGTACTTTGGTATTTATACTGGAAAGGGTATGAAGGTTTCAGTAAATCATAAAGGGCATATTTTTTAGCCTCAATTTAGGGAAAATTACCGCAGAGAGGACGAGATAATGCGATTACTTTTCATTATCGTTGTTCTGCTTGGTTCATTTTTTGCTTTTGCAAGAGATATGGAACCTGGTAGTGAATATTACAATTTGAGCGTTCAGCTCATCAGAGACATGCCAAGTTTGGACTTCAATGACTGTCCTGAATGGACGCAAGTCATCCAACAACAAGAATTCATGTGTGCCCGCTATACAGGAGATGCCAGAAACTTTCCTAATCAGTGGGACAGCTATTTGGCTCGAGTCAACGGTCAGTATGGTCTTGAAGATGCACTTGACTGGAGCATTGGTGAACTTGGTATCAACAAGATGTACAACATTACTGGTAGCATCATGTCTGTAACTTTAGAGGCGCAACGTAGCGGTCCACAACTCGTAATTTATGTGGCAACCCCTCTAGGGTTTGACGACTTTACTGCC
>CALDTA010000510.1:0-5643 GCA_937924455.1 uncultured Deinococcales bacterium | reverse complement strand
CTTAAAACTCTGAAAAGAGTTTGTATGAGCGTGTGCATATTCTGCACACGCTCTTTTTTTGCATACTCTATAAGTTGGAATTATTTATTATGGAATTTATTTCTGAGTTAAAGTTCAAATCGAAATTGTTGACGTTATGTTGATAAGTAAAAAAAGTCTAAACTCAGATAAGAATATAAACATTTCCATATCTAGAGGTAAGGCACTAGAGGTAAGCACTAGAGGTAAAACTGGTACATCTTAGCAACAAACAAGCAATCTAATTTTTTCTGTAAGCTAGTGCTTTAACAAGTGAAACTCTAAGGGTGAATACTCTGAATTAGCTATACTATGCTGTACCCTTTTTAGAGTTTAGCGTCCAAAACATAGCCTTTTATTATCAGTTGTCGCTGTATTAGCAAACATAGAAAACCACCCACTCGCCTCTATAGAGGCGAGAGTCATCACCTATACCTGATAAAACTAGAAGATATATTTGAGTTTGTGCATAGCAAGACAACAGAACAGATAACACCGAGTCCGAAAATATCCTTAATAAAATACTAGCTTAAATTGTTAGGTTCTCAACCATATTCCGCTTCACGCTTGGAATTTCACGACAGAAAGATACTCGACTTTTTGAATGATTTAAGTGGAATTGGTATAATACTAAACTGAAAGAAGAAAGTCATAATCCATTAGCAGAAAAAGTTGTCATCAGAACCGAAGGGCACACAAGTTACAACGCTTCGATATGTTTGTGATTATGACATTTATGATTCACTTCGGTATAACACCATATGCAGGTTAACTTATATAAAAATGCCCTTATCATGAATTGACTGTTCTAAATCAAATCACAACAAAGGCAATAGTATTGCTATCGAATTTGGACTTTATTCTTATGACTTTGGAGTCGAGTCAACCATTACACTATATACACTTACCTAATTTACCAAACTCCCACCAAAATCACGACGTGCAGCAGCAATACTCACACTAAAACCAGCAATTACATCTGCTAGTGCCATCAACATTAACAAGAAAAAAGTTGATGTTCCTGCAAATGGAAGCGTTAAAAACTCGACCAGAAACGCAACAAAAACAACCATTGAAAGCATATGATCAACAACAGAGGTTGTATTCGTTCTGGTAGCTTTAATAACTTCAATAGTTAGAAACAATATGCCAAAAGCTAATAGTAAATCACTAACCGACACATTAAATGTAGCACCTGAAATCAGTGGGATACTAAACAATACTTGACTAATAGCATCGCTTTGAAGCAATGCTAAAATGTTATACGCAATAAATGCAAACAGTAACGTGGGAATCTGTAATAAAAACATAGCTATCTCTCCTAAACCAAACTACTAGATATCTCAGCATACCATTCAAAAAAAGATGGAGTATCAAAAAGATACTCCATAAGCTTTCTCTTTGAAGGCTATACTTAACTAGCTACTTGTGCAGGTAATTTCAATGCTGTAATAACAGTTTTTGTAAACTCATCTGTTCCAGCACTACCACCTAAATCTCCTGTTGGATTTTCTTTAAGTGCTAATTGCACCGCATCATCAATCACTTTTGCTGCTTCAGCTTGATCAAGGCTGTGACGAAACATCATTGCTCCTGAGAGCAATGTTCCTGTTGGATTAGCCTTGTTCTGCCCTGCAATATCAGGTGCAGAACCATGAATTGCCTCGTACAAGCCAACATTCCCACCAATACTAGCAGAGGGTAAAACGCCTAAGGAACCTGGAATAACTGCTGCTAGATCTGAGAGTATATCGCCAAAGATATTACTAGTAACAACCGTATCAAACTGCTTTGGATTACTCGCAATTTGCATCGCAGCATTATCAACATATAAATGGTCTAGTTCAATATCCTTAAATTCACTTTCGTGGACACCAATAACTACATCTTGCCAGAACTGAGATACATCTAGAACATTTGCTTTATCAACGCTGGTAACCTTACCACCACGTAATTTTGCACTTTCAAAAGCAACCCTAGCAATGCGCTCTATCTCATGTCTTTCGTAAACCATTGTTGAAAGACCTTTGTTTTCTTCTACTAAACTTGGCTTACCAAAGTATATTCCGCCTGTAAGTTCACGGATAATCATCATATCCGTGCCTTGTGCCACTTCATCTTTAAGAGGGCTTAAATGTTCTAGACCTTCAAAAACTTTAACGGGACGCAGATTAGCAAAAACACCAAGGTGTTTACGAATACCTAAAATGCCACTTTCGACACGGAATTCTCTAGCGACCTTATTCCAAGGATGATCACCAACAGGACCACCAGCGCTACCCATAAGCACAGCATCAGCTTTAGCACAAGCTTCTTTCGTTGGCTCTGGTAATGGATGTCCGTGACTATCTAAAGCATTACCTCCAAAAGGTAAACGCTCATAGTTTAGTTCAAAGTTAAAGCCTTTTGCCACAAGGTCTAGGACTTGAATGGTTGCATCAATAACTTCTGGTCCTATAAAATCACCAGGTAAAACAGCTATATTATATTGCTTCATTTTTTCTCCTAATTAGTGCTTAGATATAGGCTAACTTTGAAGCAACTGAATCTACTGTGTCGTTTGCTTCGAGTAGTTCTGTGAGTGGATCCCAACGACCATTAACTAGTGCATCTTGTGCACTATCTTTGATAGTGACATCATAGGTTTTACCATTTACTGAAACGGTTCTCTGTACAACATTAATATCTACGATGGTTGCGGCATCTGAAGTAACCGCAGCTGCGATTTCCGCAATTTGCTCTTTGCTGGCTTCTATACATGGCATTCCTAGAGTAATGGAGTTGCCATAAAAAATTTCTGCGAAGCTCTCTGCAATAACAGCTCTATAGCCTGATCTATATATTGATTGTGGTGCATGTTCTCTTGAAGAGCCACAACCAAAATTTGCATCAGAAATCATAATACTTGCATCAGCACGTTCAGGGTCGTTGAGGGGATGGTCTGTCGTATTGCCATTGCTATCTGTACGAACATCTGCAAAAAGACCTTCTGCTAAATCATCGAAGGTCACACACTTTAGATAGCGCGCAGGAATAATACGATCTGTATCAATATCGTCACCTGAAATATAGACTGCTTTACCACTAACTTGTTCAATTTTTTCTAAGGACATATCTCAATAACCTCAACTAACCGTGAATACGCTACGTGCATCACTAATTTCGCCTGTGACCGCAGCAGCTGCAACCATAACAGGACTCATCAATACTGTTCGACCTGTCGCACTACCTTGACGACCAATAAAATTACGGTTGCTTGTGCTCGCACAAAGTTCATCACCAACAAGCTTATCTGGATTCATAGCTAGGCACATCGAACAACCTGCCTCACGCCACTCAAAACCAGCTTCAATCAGAACTTTATCAATACCTTCTTTTTGACAAGCTTCTTTTACTAACGAAGAACCAGGTACGGCAATAGCCTTAATGCCATCCTTGACCTTATGACCCTTAATATATTTGGCAACTTCTCTAAAATCGCTGATACGTCCATTTGTGCAACTGCCTAAAAACGCTACATTGATAGGTGTGCCCTTAATAGACTTTCCACCTTCTAGTTTCATGTGCTCGAGCGCCAGCGCTACATTCTCTTTTTCTGCTTCAGGAGACTCTTCGACAGTTGGAATATCTTCGTTGATAAAGCAACCTTGACCTGGATTAATCCCCCAAGTAATCGATGGCTCAATATCTTCAGCCTTAATATTGACAACATCATCATAGTTACAACCATCATCACTTGCAGAAGACTGCCAACGTGCTACAGCAGCATCCCAATCAGCATCTTGTGGAGCATAAGGTCTACCCTTTAAGTAATCAAAGGTAGTTTGATCAGGATTAACATATCCACAACGCGCACCACCTTCAATAGACATATTACAAACAGTCATGCGCTCTTCCATATTGAAGTTATCAAAAACGCTACCACCATATTCATAGGCATAACCAAGACCACCATTTACACCTAAAACTTTAATGATGTGTAGAATTACATCTTTAGCATAAACACCAGGCTGGAGCTCACCATCAACATTGATACGTCGTACTTTTAATTCACTAAGTGCCATCGTTTGAGTTGCTAAGACATCACGAACTTGTGATGTGCCAATACCAAAAGCAATTGCACCAAAGGCACCATGGGTTGCTGTATGGCTATCGCCACAAGCAATCGTTGTACCTGGCTGAGTAATACCTTGCTCAGGACCAACCATGTGAACAATACCTTGCAAACCAGTTGTGGTATCAAAAAATGTAATATCGTATTCCTTACAGTTTTTACGTAATTCCTGAATCATTTCATGCGCTAAGTCATCTTCATAAGGCTCAACACGTGTGTGTGTTGGCACAATATGGTCAACCGTAGCAAAAGTCCGACTAGGGTAACGAACAGGAATGCCTTTATCTCGCAACATCCCAAAGGCTTGAGGGCTTGTTACTTCATGAATAAGGTGCGTTCCAATTAGCAGTTGTGTTTGACCATTAGCCAACTTTTTAACCGAATGTGCATCCCAGACTTTTTGATATAAATTTCTTGCCGACATACTATTTCCCTTCTCACTCTTGAAGAATTCAGCATATTCATTCAACACAGTCTCTATACCGTCTCTCACTACTAAATTACTTCAATCAACCAGATTACTTCAATCAACGCATTGAGTATATGTAGCTTATAATATGTTGTCAATCTTGATTTTAGTATCAACACTTTGAATTGTTATCACTTCAGTACACACTCTTATGTAAGGACTGATTAATGTCCTAAAAATCGGTGAAAATATCAAAAAATAGCTGATGATGTGTACGAGTATTGCGTCAACTGTCAAATGATGTGTGTTTTCAATAACTCCTTCCTGTATCTAAAGGAAGGTTGAGGTGGATTTGATGAACAAAGGTGCAAGTATTCATCAATGGGTGCGTCCCATCCGAGGTTGGAAAGAGATTTAACGCAAATAGAAGTTTTTTCGCTTTTTGAAAAACTTCCCTTTTTGAAAAACTTCCAAGATGCGTCCCTACTAGAGTTGAATATCAGATTATTTCTTTAGATATACGTTCAACCTTTAACGGGACGCACCCTTCATCAATTCAGTCTTGCCACGATACTATAGAATTTGCTTGTAAAATGGATAGTGTACCTGATTTTCAATAAGACAGGAAAAAATAAATTCATATGGGTGCGTCCCTTTTCAGGTTGAAAGATGGTTTTAGTCTGCATAGCATGTTTTCAAACGAAGTGTAATGAACAGTTTTTATGTTCATTCATAAACTGCCGAGGTGCGTCCCAGACGATGGTAGAAACTTTATAGATATAGTCATGTACGTTTCAACCTTGAGCGGGACGCACCCTTACTCTACTCATTGTTGCAGACTGCAACGAAAAATGTTTTGATTCGTACTTAAAGGTATAAAGAAGTCACCAGTATCTTCACTTCTACTAAAAAGACACATATCAACCAAAGCGTCGTCTGAAATGGCATCATCTAATTCCGTATTATCTAATTCTAATGTTATCTGAAAACCTGACATAGCAAAGTCGTCTCCAAAAACATTTGCGACATCTGGTCTTGGCAAAACAACTACACTGTAGTCTTTCACAGCTACATCTCCAACATATCCAAACCAGCGCTCTTG
>CALDTA010000509.1:0-5465 GCA_937924455.1 uncultured Deinococcales bacterium | reverse complement strand
AATGTCTCGCTACACCCGCTATCTCCCAGTCGTCCAACAAGTCATAAAACTTTCAACCCCCGTCATGTTGACCAATCTACTCCTGACCTTGGTCAATGTAGCAGATGTCTTTATGGTGGGTAGACTCGGACCACTAGAGCTTGCTTCAGTAGGTATGGCAAGTAGCATCCGCATGTTGGTAGGCGTGAGTATCCTTATGGTCACAACAGGGGGCATGACCTTAGCAGCACAAGCAAAAGGTGCTCGCAACCCTCAAAAACTAAGTAATGTCACACGACAAACTTTTGTCTTGATGTTGATACTCTCAGCAATACTTTCAGTAATTGGTTATTTTATTGCTAAACCTGCGCTTGTTTTCCTCAATAGTGGCGGAGATGTCAGTGCAGTTGAGATGGGTACAAGCTATTTGCAGTTGCTTTTTCTCGGAACAGTTTTTTTGGCTGGAAATTTTGCCATCAGTAGCCTCATGCAAGGTGCAGGTGATACGGTCACGCCGCTTTACTTGAGCATTGCTATCAATATTTTGAATATTGCTCTCAATTTCCTCTTTATCTTTGGCTATGGTCCAGTACCTGCTTTTGGCATCGAAGGTGCAGCCATCGGCACAATTTTGTCTCGTTTCATAGGTGTTGCTATTGGTTTAAGTGTTATCTATTCAGGGCGAAATGTTCTTAAATTGATGAAAGGCACATATCTACCGAATTGGTCAATGTTTCAGGATATTCTCTCTATTGGCATACCAGCAGGTATCCAAGGTTTATTGCGAAATGCAGCGAACCTTATGCTTATAAAGATAGTGACACTAACGCCAGCAGGAACTTTTGGTGCTGCTGCGGTAGCCATTGGTTTTCAGATTGAATCTCTTGTTTTTATGCCTGGCGTGGGAATCAAAATTGCTGCGACAAGTTTAGTCGGTCAAGCGGTTGGTGCATGGCAGATGGCAGAAGCTCGTTTAAGAGGTAATGCGAGTATTGGCTTTGCTGCTGTGATTATGGGCTTGATGGCAATTCCAATTATTGTCTTTGCAGAAGAGCTCATCCGTTTATTTGAACCTAGTGCCCATCCAGTTGTTATGTCTGCGGGTGCTGGTTATATCGTCATCAATTCACTCTTTCAGCCAGTGTTGGCACTTTCGATGATTACAGCAGGTGCATTAGCTGGTGCAGGCGATACACGTCCAGCACTCATGGGGACTTTTTGGGCAAGTTGGGTATTTCGTTTGCCCTTGGCTTACTTTTTAGCCATAACGCTTGGCTTTGGTGTCAATGGTGTTTGGTGGGCGATGGGCTTAAGCATGATTGTTTCCGCAGTGTACGTGATGGTACGTTGGACGAGTGGTAAATGGCGAGATGTTGCCCTTAAGAAAACCGATGTGTACAGGTTTCACCTGAAACATTTAGACCCTCTGGTGCAGCAACGTTTCTTAGAAGAAGTCCGTACACCCATGATGGCACAGCTAGATGTACAAGAAACAGTGGATGCTGAACGTGTGCATTACCAGACCAATAAGGAAAATGTGTTTGTTCACTTTAGCAAAAATGGGTACAATCTTGAAGCAGTAAAAATAGCCTAAGAAATATAGTAAAATAAGTCTTGTAGAATTAGAAAGTTCGTAGGGTGCCGTTCCACGCACCGCTTTATTGTTTTTTAAATTGTTTTTGAATTCTAAACTCTAAAAGCAGTGGGCAAAGCACCACTCTACAAAAATCGATTTGCCTTAAAAAATATGGTAGGATATAAGCTGTGGAATTAGAAAGTGCCTTACGACCAAGAAGCTTAGATGATTATGTTGGTCAGGCTGCCTTAAAAGAAAAATTAACTGTTTACCTCGAAGCTGCGAAAAATCGTAAAGAAGCCCTTGATCATGTCTTGCTTTACGGTCCGCCAGGGCTTGGTAAAACGACTTTGGCACACATCATTGCCTATGAACTAGGTGTTGGTATTCGTGTGACTAGTGGTCCAGCAATTGAAAAACCTGGAGACTTAGCAGCGATTCTCACCAATGCGCTTGATGAAGGCGATGTACTCTTTATAGATGAAATCCATCGTCTCGGCAGAGTAGCAGAAGAGCATCTTTACCCAGCAATGGAAGATTTCAAGATTGACATCATCTTAGGACAAGGTCCAGCAGCAAGGACAATTCGCTTGGAACTACCACGCTTTACCTTAGTTGGTGCGACGACTAGACCTGGCTTGATTACAGGTCCGATGCGTAGTCGCTTTGGCATCATTGAACACTTGGAATATTACACTGACGAAGAGTTAGCTAGCGGTGTCTTGCGAGATGCTCAATTACAAGACTTTACATTAGACCCAGAAGCAGCTTTGGAAATTGGACGTCGGGCCAGAGGCACGATGAGAATTGCCAAACGACTACTGCGCCGTGTGAGAGACTTTGCAGAGGTTGGTGGTGATGATGGCATTGGTTTAGAACGTGCTAGAAGCGCCCTCAACAACCTTGAAATTGACAGTCTTGGGCTAGATGCCAGAGACAGAACTATTTTAGAAACAATGATTGAAAAGTTTGCAGGCGGTCCTGTTGGTCTGGATACCTTAGCAACAGCAGTTGGTGAAGATGCAGGCACAATCGAAGAAGTCTATGAACCTTTCCTAATTCAAAAGGGCTTCATTCAGCGCACTGCTAGAGGACGCATTGCTACTTCCAATGCGTATGAACATTTAGGTTATGCTGCTGGTGGAAGTAGTGACCAATCAAGTTTGTTCGACTAAACATTCACCTATATATTTTCTATACATTTTCTACATACTTAAGGACACCGTATGCCTCATATCTCTGTTAATGACCAAGACCTTTACTATGAAATAACAGGTGAGGAAAATGCTGAAGATGTTAGAGAGATACTAGTATGTGTCAATGGGCTAACTTTAGATACAAGGTCTTGGCGACCTTTGAGCAAACATCTTAAAGACCACTATAAAATAGTTAGCTATGATTGCCGTGGGCAAGGTCAAAGTACTAAGCCAGACGAAGTTTACACGCCTGAACAACACAGAGATGATTTAATTGCTTTGCTTGATGCTTTGGAGATTCAGCAGTGTCATTTAGTTGGTTTGAGCAATGGTGGTCTCGTATCCATGTTGGTAGCAGGGGAGATGGGGCACGAGCGTATTTTGAGTGTGAGTGCTATTGATTCCTTTCTTGGTGTAGATATTATGTTTAAAAATATTCTTGCTAGTTGGCGTCAGGCAACAGCAGTTGGTGGTAACGAACACAAGTTCGATGTTGCTTTGCCGTGGGTCTGGAGTTACGGCTATTTGAATGAACACAGTGCCAAAGTGTTGGCAAATCGTGAACATGTTATAGGTACACCTACACAACCCCAACTGAATCTCATTGATGGTTTGATGGACTATACGGGGAGCGCTAAAAAAAGTTTACGAGCTTATCAAGGTCCTACCTTAGCGATGGTTGGACAAGATGATTTGCTGACGCCCCTGCGCTATAGTCATGAGATTGTAGAGTGGGCAAGGTTTGGCATGTTGATAACTGTTGACCATGCAGGGCATATATCAACGATTGAACAACCCGCAGCAGTTGCAAAAATGCTGCATGGCTTTATTAAGCGTCGAGAAGAATTTATGACACCTCTATGGAGTGACACAGAAGAGTGATGAAAATACATCGCATATTGCTTGAATAAGCACTGCTTGAATAAAGACCGATAGCCAATCCAAAATAGGTTCTTGAGATGCATTGTCCAAAGACATAAAATTTGCTATGTCCTCTTTTGAAAAAACCTTTAAGAAAACACCGCAAAACTCAGTTGCAAGGATTCCAAAACGTGGTGTCTACGATAAGCAAGAAGTCTATGACATTTTAGATGCAGCGCTCATTTGTACTGTTTCTTTTGTTGTTGATGGTCAACCTTTTGCTATTCCGACTATTCATGCAAGACATGACGATAAGCTTTTGCTACACGGCTCATCAAAATCACGCTTGATGATGCACGCTGCTGAAGGTCATGACTTGTGTGTGTCTGTAACGCATCTTGATGGATTAGTGCTTGCCCGTTCTTCTTTTCACCACTCGATGAACTACCGCTCGGCGGTGGTTTTTGGTAAAGGGCAATTGGTTGAAGCGGAATCTGAAAAGAATGATGCTCTAGCTATG
The DNA here is from genome assembly GCA_937924455.1 of uncultured Deinococcales bacterium. Classification (GTDB taxonomy): domain Bacteria; phylum Deinococcota; class Deinococci; order Deinococcales; family Trueperaceae; genus CALGZD01. Next base: position 1,333 of record CALDTA010000509.1, on the reverse strand, counting down.
TTTACAGATAAGCTTGTGCCAGGGCGTTGGGATGATGCACGTAAACCAACATCGCAAGAATTGAAAGCTACGCTGGTCGTGTCGATACCCATAGACAGCGCTTCAGCTAAAGTGCGTACAGGTGGACCTGTAGATGATGACGAGGATTATGCGCTTGATGTATGGGCAGGTGTTGTGCCAATTCAGCAGACCTTTTTGCCAGCAGAGGCTGATGACAAGCTAAGTGATGGTATTGCAATTCCAGAGTATCTTCGGGAGTATATTGACAACAATTCCTAATTGCTTTGCGTAAAATAAAACTAATGACTCAGGTGACGCAAGCTAAAGTTTGTGCAGTAACGGGTGCAGCCAGTGGTATAGGTAAAGCACTGGTTGAGACCTATGCTGAGGGTGGTTATAAGTTAATTGCGATTGATCGAGATGCACAGGCTTTAGATAGTTTAAAATCTGAATTCGTTGGTGCTGATGTACTTTGCATCAGTGCAGATTTACAGCATCAAGAAGATATAGAAAAGATTAGCCAAAAGCTCCTTGATACTTATCCACAAGGTATAGACCTGTTTATCCACAGCGCAGGTATTAATGCTACAGGGCGTTTCTCGAAGGTTTCTGTGGAAAAGCAGTTGCAGGTTGTGGATATCAATCTGCTTGCGCCTATGAAATTGACAAGTGACATGCTTGCCAAAAAAGTGATGCGTAGGGGTGGCAGTTTAGTTTTCATCTCTTCACTATCTCGCTATGTTGGGTATCCAAGTGCGACTGGTTATGCGGCTAGCAAAGATGGGATTGCTGCGTATGCTCGCTCTTTGCGGATTGCGCTTGCACCAGAAGAGATAAACGTAATGACCGTCTATCCTGGACCAACTCGTACGCCCCATGCACGTGAACACAGTCCTGATAATAGCCGTGAGCATAAACGTATGCCACCTGAAGTTTTGGCACAGTACATCTTGAAGGCTGTAGATAAACGGCAGCAGGTATTGATTCCAAGTATTGCCAATAAACTTTTTGCCACAATTGGGCTGGGTTTGCCAAGTCTAACTGAAGCTTTGATGCGAAGAAGTTTGTTGAAAGATTGATGCGCTTATGGACAATAGATTCGGGTGCAATAGATTCGGGAGCGATAGATTTGGGAGCAATAGATTGGTTTGGGCAGATTACCTTCAATATAAACTATCAAAAGCGGAGGCGAGTAGTAACAAACCGATACATGTAGGGTCAGTATTTCGAGGAAACGCTAATTAAACCTGACTCTAATGGATTCTGAGTCCGATGGGTATACACTTCAATAAATCCTCCTAAATCCTTGATAAGGGGGGACTTTCACAAGATT
>CALDTA010000508.1:0-6549 GCA_937924455.1 uncultured Deinococcales bacterium | reverse complement strand
AAAGCAATCTCTACTTGCTGTGAATCAACTACAAATTGGGACTGTAAATTATTGGTCGAAAGACTAGGGCTCACCTGATGAACTACCGTCCATACCTGTGACTGCGAAAGCTCAGCATCCGTCTCTTCTTCTACAATAGGTTGCCCATAGGCTATCGGTCGAGCTTTGAGCCTCGGTTGAATAAACAGATAAGCAGCAAAACTAAGCAACACCGCCGTTAAAGCAATGATATTGATAGTACTCATGAGCGAACGATTTAACATCAACTGAAAACTTTCTTATCAGACAGCACTTAACTGATTAACGGAGATTTAACTGCATTATTGCCTGTACCAAAGCACTACTGAATTGTGGATTCATCATATCAGCTTGACTAACTTCCAGCACTAAACCTTTACCAACTGCCCCACCTAAAATATAAAGAGGCAATGCCTGAACAGTTTGGGCTCGAAAACCTTGCGCCATAAGTCCATCACTAACAGTTTGGGCAAATACGGCTGCTTCATCCACACCACTGCTCAAATTTAGGAGAAGCCTGCGCCTAAGCGCAGCTGTCTCATCTGTTTGAATAATTTGCGTATTTGCAATGATTGTTCGAAGTTCATTTTCGGCATTTCGCCGTAGTGCTAAATCCAGAGTTTCAAGTGAATCCGCTTCGCCCAAGTAATATAAATTAAATGTTCCTGCTGCTAAGTCTGCTTGACTAATAGATATAAAAGCGGCTGCACCAAGACCAGCATTGCGACGACTCTCTGACTGACCCACATCACCTTTACTACGAGTAATCGCACTTGAATAACCGAACTGTTGTAATTCTCTTGCAACACTTTGAGCAAAGTCAAAACTCACATCCAATTCGCTAAAATTCACACCCGCATTTGCCCCCACAAATGGCACAGGGTCCAGAACAATTTGACTCGAACGCGTCACAGGAGAAACATTAGTATCAACTGTCACGCTAGGAGCAGACTTATCTGATCCAGAACTAGCTACGCCAATACTACTAATAACTGTTCCTGTAAGTGATGACGTTATCGGAACATTAGTCGTATCAACATTCAACACATTTGACGCCTCTGCATTTGGCATATCTGTACCTAGTCGCTCTGTACCTAGTGGCTCTGTACTTAGTAGCCCTGTATTTAGTAACTCTGTATCTGGCGCACCTGTACCTATAGTGCTTATGACAGTAGCACCTGAATCGGACTCTGAAGAAATAGCTGAAGCATAGCGTTGTTCATATGCCACATCAGAAAGGATGTCCACAATCACGTTAACGCCTGTACGACCACTCTCAGGTGTTGTGTTAAAAATATCTGCTTTAAAACCAGAGGTTAACTCAAGTCTAAATTCTACATCGCCTGCGAAATCTCTAAAGGAGGCTTTTTGAAAGCCTCGCCCAACAATACTCTGAGAACTCAAATCACTTGTTGTTTGTGAAAATAAAATATTAAGCACAGATAAGCTTTTCAAATCCTGCACTTTGTAGTTCACAGGCACAGACAGATTAAAAACGAAACGTTCGACAGAAGAACTTTGTTGTGGATAATTCAGAACAGTTAATTTAGCTCTTTCAAATACAGCAATGACCGAATTGATTTCTTCCACATAATCAGCGCTACCACCAAATGCTCGAATGACTGACTTTAGTGGAATCATCAGCTTCTCTGCAAGATAAATCCCTGCTGTACTAGAGCGATTTTCCCGAATATCGAACTGTCTTAATTCAAGCAAACCGCCTTCTACTAGTGCTTCCTCCACCGAGGCTGCAATAGGTAACTCTAAAAACTGCCCAGCTAAATTTATCTGAACTGTATTTGCGTCTTCCCTAACACGCCACTCCGCTCCAATTGCGTCGCTAAGTTCTTGGACTTCTACATAGTCAATGCCATTTAGGGTGCTGTTATCTACTTGCTCGAGCCGAATGCCATTTACCAGCACGGTTGGCTGAGCGTAGGCAGTTGTCAACAATAGAAAAAACGTTAAACAAAAAACACTAGCGGTAAGAATCCATTTGACGTTTTGCATCTCGCTTCGCTTCATCCTTACGCTTGTCATAATTCTTCTTACCTCGCCCCACAGCAATCTGTAGTTTAACCCAGCCAGCCTTAAAATATAGTTTAACAGGCACAATCGTTAAGCCTTTACGCTCAACATCTTTCTTAATCTGACTTAGCTCTCGCTTATTCAAAAGTAATTTTCGGCTTCTTAAAGGGTCGTGATTATTATAGCTTGCTTCTGTATACACAGGAATGTGCATACCTTCTAGCCACAATTCGCCGTTTTTAAAACGAGCAAATGCCTCACCAAGCGTTGCCTGACCCGTACGCAAACTTTTGACTTCACTGCCTTGTAAGACCATACCTGCTTCATAGAGTTCAAGCAGTTCGTAATCATACCTAGCTCGTCTATTTGTAATTGTAATATCTTTTGTAGTTTGTTTCGTCTTTTTTGCCATTCATTTTGCCATTCAGTTTTAATTCCAATTATAAGAATGAGCTTAACATACACCTAAAATTCATAATGTTTAACTTTCACTTGTTAAACTGTAGTAACTTGGGACTGTTTCATCTTTATGTTGCTTTATATTGCTTTATATTGCAAAAGTATACACAAGATTTAGATAAAAACTTTTCCCATAAAACCTCTCTGTTCGCCAATATGACATGACTTACTAGAAACAGAACAGCTATGAAGCAGAACAGCTATGAACCAAAATAGGCGACACAGAACAGGAAACCTTTAAGAAAGTAGGAAAGTGAATATTATGATGAATAAATTGCAGAGATTTAAAACACTAAGCTATGCTCTAGTGAGTACCTTACTAGTTGTTACACTTGGTAGTTGCACATTCACAACAAACCCAAATAGTTACTCAATCAGTAGCTATACAACCCCAACAGGGTCACAAGCTGTTAGTACAACGTATGGTAACAGCTTTTTTGTACCCTCTAGAGGCAATGGCTCGAGCTATCTTGTTGGCGAAAGCATACGTTTCAACGTACAAACGCCACAAAGTGGTTACATGACACTTACCGTTATTGATCCTGACGGTGTTACTTACGTACTGGAAAAGAACATCCCAGTAAACGCAGGGCAAAGAGGTTCACTCCCTGGAAGTGGTAAGAGTTACACACTCACCCCTCCACGTGGTGTACACCGTGTGCAAGCAGCTTTTTCTAGCCAACCTATTACCAATACAAACGTAATCTACTACGTAGACCAAAACACAGGTTCTGTTTTTAGAGTTGAAAATGGAAGTGGTAGCGTCACACCAAATCAAGTAAGGGCAGAAGCAGACATTGTTCTAGAAAGCCATTTTTACTTACAGTAACCTATCTCAGTTCTAACCTCTACCCGTTTAAATATCTATCGAGTCGCCCCTCTACCATGGAGCGGCTCGTTTCATTTGGAGCAGTCTCAACACTGAGCTCTAGTAACTGCATATAAAGCTCGTCAAAGTGTAATCTACGACGTTCTGTCCATGGCACATCAAAATTAGGCAAGAACTCACCACCGTATTGTTTAATCGCTGTTTCAGCATCATCATAGCTTTGAGATTCAATAGCTGCATTTGCTAGTTTTTCAAACTCGACAATATCCCATTCTATTGGGCAATCGACCTTAAGCGACATGTTACCTTTACGAACTTTTAGTTCTGCAAAATCTTTAATAATCTTACGTAATCGCAAATTTAGAACATGCACAGTGTTATCAACAACAGGTTCCCACCAGAGCTCTTTTTTTACAATCTCGATAGGCACTTCTTCATCACTGTGGAGCAAGAACAAAAAGGCAGCAGCAGACTTCTTGATGCCCCACTGCACACGTCGTCCTGCCATGCTTGCTTCAAAACCACCCATACTGTGAATTTTTAAAATACGCTGACTAGAAGGAATAACGTCGTTTTCTTTAAGGAATTGGCTGCGCTCGAGCCTCACTGCAACCGCCTGTCTTAAATCCCCTGCTGAAAAGGGCTTACCGATATAATCATCAGCACCAATACTCATTCCCTTACGGAAGTGTTCAGCATCATCCAAAGCAGTTAGGTATAAAAAAGGTATATGCAATAAGTCTGGCATACCACGTACAAGCTGATGTAAATCAAAACCTGTAATGTTTGGCATCATCACATCACAGATAATCAAATCAGGTACTAAACCCTTGTCAAAATCTGCAATTGCCTCACGTGGTTGTTGATAGCTTTTTATTTTATATTCGCTTTGTAACGCATCGGTGACAAGCTCCAACATGTTGGGTTCATCATCAATAATTACGACAGTTGCTTTTTTCATCCCTAACCTTTATTCCTCAATAATTTAATCTAGTAATTTAAACAAATTCCGCTTCATCAATAGTCTAAGATATGCATTTACTTTTTTATTAACGGAATTTAATTTATTTCCTTTTAAGTGTTTATTTGAGAAAAATCACAAACGTGACACAAACAAACAATTAGGTATAACACAAATTTTCAAATCCGTCATGTTAAAACAACGACTAAAGGATTAACGAATTTCAAGAATTAAGACACGTTTACATAACAACTGCGGTTTCAAATCAGCACTTTCTCTGTCTAGGACAACATTCCTCGACTATTTTACTTGCCTTACTTAACAATTCATAAAGAATAAAAATTAATGTTCCTTATACTTGTTTAAGGCAGCAATCCTTTACGCATTGCTTGAAGTAAGAGCTGTGTTGAGCGACTATAATCTTGAATACCATCTTCTATACCTTGACTCTGTAAATAGCTATTGTACACACTTTGACTTTGTAGCTTTAGCCACCTTGGCGATTGATACTGAAGATAGGCATTATAAGTATCGTTCCAGTCAGATTTTGCAATTGCAGGCAACCTACCATCAAACTCCGTTTTTAGATCTGGAGATAACTCTTTACTAATTACCTGATAGCTACGTAGCGCCGCTGAGTACCTGCTAAATGGATTATCAGCAGACAGTGCAGCCAGAGTTCCAATAAAGTCTGCGTCTCCTTCTGTCGCAATACCCGCAGCATGTGCCAGTTCATGTGCAGCAACTGCTGTAAAGTCTGAATCCGCTAAGCCTGCATCAACTGTTGGTTCAACAAACCATGGCAACATCACACCAGATGCACTAAAGCCTCTTAAAAGCGTGCCTTTCGGCCAGTATTTAACATTCTGTGGAAGTTCTCCCAGCTTAATTCCTTGAGATTCAAACAGAGCTTCCATAGATTCTGAAGTTGCTTGAATGGCTCGAGCCATCATTTTAGAATTGCGGTCAAAGTTGCGTTCAGAGTTATGCAATCTTAAAGAATCAGCATCTTCTTCTATAACATCTAGCAAATAGCTAGCCAACACCTCAACATCTTGATGATTAACTTGCACACTATCCAAATCAAAAAGCTCACTCACAGTTAAACGCTGATAATTTGCTCCCCATGCGACAAAAAACCACAAGCAAATCACACTAAGGCAAAAGGTAAAGCTTACAAACCAATGCCAAAACCTAGCTCTACGAATTGCCCTAAAAAAAGTATAGATAGCAACTATAAGAAAAAGCAATAAACTCAAAAGCGTGAGGGGAATTGGAACAAAAGACTGTAATAAAGTAAAAAAGCTGCTCAGATAAGGATAAATACCTTGACTGTAGTACCTTTCAACCAAAAGAGGGTTAATTGGAAAATATAGCCAAGCAGCAATCAGGGCAAAAAACAAGAGGGAAAGAAAAAGTTGAACCTTCCATCTCCAAGCAAAGCTATTATTAGCAGTGCTTCTACTATAAGAACGATATTGCTTACGGCTCAATTACCCAACCTTTTTCAAAAAACCAGTCCATAAACTACCTTTATAAAGCAACTATAGTTTGAGATAGAGACTCAACTACATCGACCTGATAAGTATTTTTCTGTCATTTCATGCTGAGGATTCGGCACGAATCTTAATCTCTAGCCAAAACGACCTGATATATATCTTTCTGTCATTTCATGTTGTGGATTCGGCACGAATCTTAATCTCTACCCGAAACGACCTGATATATATCGTTCCGTCATTTCATGCTGAGGATTCGTGAAAATCAAGTCAGTCGGACCTTCTTCCACAATATAGCCCAAGTGCATATATACAGTCCGATCACTCACACGTCCTGCTTGCTGCATGTTGTGCGTTACGATAATAACACTGTAGTCTTTTTTGATTTCATGAATCAGTTCTTCTACACGGTCAGTAGCAATTGGATCAAGCGCACTCGTTGGTTCATCCATCAAAATCACATAGGGTTCTTGTGCCATTGCCCTAGCAATACACAAACGCTGTTGCTGTCCACCTGATAATCCTAAACCCGACTCGTTCAGTTTATCTTTGACCTCATCCCAAATTGCTGCACCTTTGAGTGATTTTTCAACCAGAGCTTTGAGGTCACCTTTATATCCATTTAAGCGAGGACCAAAAGCAACATTGTCAAATATTGACTTAGGGAACGGATTTGGCTTTTGAAAGACCATGCCGATACGACGACGCACCTCTACAGGATCAATATTATCGCCATATAGGTCTACACCTTCATAAAA
>CALDTA010000507.1:0-3547 GCA_937924455.1 uncultured Deinococcales bacterium | reverse complement strand
AAGCAAAGATGTGTACATCGCATCAATAGTTGCATCGCAAACTGTAGGTTATTTTTACCAAATTTGATATACTTATTTGGTATTAAAAAACAACATATTTTTTCGTGTGCTAAACGGCATTAACATTAGGATTTAATCTTTAAATCGTATAGTTAAATGTGTTGAACACACAGTTTTTGGAGGATATATCGTGAAAAAGTTATTCGCTTTTATAGCTGTACTGATGTTCTGGTCAGTACTGAGTAGTGCATCTGCACAAGCAGAAGTTACCTTGCGTGTAGGCTATTTTGTAGGACCACAAGCTGCATCAGCTCAAGGTTTTATTGAGCCGTGGGCACAGAAGATTATGGAAGATTCTGATGGTCGTATAGCAGTTGAGACATTCCCAGGTGCTCAGCTTGCTTCACCTCCTGGTACTTACGATGCTATTAAAGATGGTGTTATGGATGTAGGTTGGGGCTTACCTGGTTATACACCTGGTCGTTTCCCACTCACTGAAGTTTTTGAGATGCCATTCATGCCTGCATCTGCAGAAATTACCAGTAGAGCAGCGTGGGATATGTACGAGAAGCATATGCAAGATAGCTTCCCTGAAGTCAAAATGATTGCATTCCACGTACACAGCCCAGGTCTTTTCCATATGAAAGGTGACCCTGTAGAAAGCCTAGAAGATTTACGTGGGCGTACTATTCGTGCACCGACACGTGCGATTACGCAAGCGTTGACACTTCTTGGTGCAGAGGTTGTTGGTATGCCAGTTCCTCAAGTACCAGAGGCGGTTTCTCGTGGTGTTGTTGAAGGAACAGTATTGCCATATGAAATTACTGGTGCTTTAAAATTGGCTGAACTTGTTGATAGCCACAGTAGTTTTGAAGGTAGTCGTGCTATGTACACCTCAACCTTCTTCTTTGCCATGAACAAAGATGTCTATGATTCTATGCCAGAAGACTTACAAGCTGTTATCGACGCAAACTCAGGACAAGACACTTCTGCATGGGGTGGTCGTGCCATGGATGAGGCTGACCCTGCTGGAATCGCAGCAGCAGAAGCTGAAGGTAATGACTTCTATACATTTACAGAAGCTGAAAAAGAGAAGTGGTTAATCCTTACACAGCCTGTTGTTGATGACTGGATTGCTGTTGTTGATGGTGCTGGTTTTGATGGTGAAGCATTGCTTGAAGAAGCTAAGATGCTTATTGCTAAGTATGAAGCTGAAGCTTCACAATAAATAAATCGGAATAAATAAAGTTGTTAGCTAAATTTTCGAACTTATAGTTTTTATAGGGATGGTGCTTTTGAGTACTGTCCCTGTTTTATATTTATTTTTTACGGAGTAATATTATTTTATGGATAAACATATAGAGGCTAGGAAAGAAAGGTTGATGAGACGGAAAGGGAAGGGGTGGCTCGAGCTCATCCTCTTGCGTCTTTCACAATACCTTGCTTATCTAGGTGGTCTCGTGCTTGTAGGTATAACCATGATGACAGTTTACAGCATCATCGGACGTTCTTTAGTCAAAAACGATCACATACTGACACTAAAAGCTTTTGGTAATGAACTGCTTGCCATACCACTACAGTTCCTCACATGGTGGCGTCCTATAAAAGGAGATGTTGAACTTACTGAAATTGGTACAGCTATTGCGATATGTTCTTTTTTACCGTACTGTCAGATGGTCCGAGGCAATGTTTTAGTAGACTTCTTTACCAATAAAGCACACCCAAAAGTAAAAGCTGGGATGGATGTTTTTGCAAATGCTATCTTCACAGTCATTGCTGCTACCTTCACTTGGCGAATGTCTATTCAAAGCCAAGAGATGATGACTGCAGCATGGAAGCAAAGTAGTATGATTCTCAAAATACCAACGTGGTGGGGCGTATTGGCAGCAACCTGTTTTTTTGCTTTTCTAAGTCTAATTTGCTTCTTTACATTTTTGAGAAGTGTTCGTGAAGTTGCTAATCCTGACCTCTCTAAACTTTCTGAAAACAGAGAGGTTGTAACTGCCTAATGTTTGGTCTTGAATTTCTTCCTGATTTATCCAATATGCAAATTAGCCTTGTGGCTTTTATTCTGCTTTTTGTCATGCTTGCGATTCGCATTCCTATAGGTGTGAGCATGTTAGCAATAGGCATGTTGGGTTATGCTGCTGTTGTTGGTTGGACACCAACCCTCAATACTATAAAAAATATTGCTTACGATACTTTTTCAAGCTATACCTTCTCAATTGTACCCCTCTTTCTACTAATGGGTGAATTTGCCACCTTTGGTGGTGTGAGTCAATCACTGTTTAAATCTGCTAATACATGGCTTGGGCACAGGCGCGGTGGTATTGCTATGGCAGCAGTCGCTGGCTGTGCTGGCTTTGGTGCAATCGCTGGTTCATCTCTCGCCACTGCCGCAACCATGGCACAAGTTTCACTACCTGAAATGCGTCGCTACGGCTACTCAGGTGCGCTTTCAACAGGCACATTAGCAGCAGGTGGTACACTGGGGATTCTTATCCCACCATCAATTGTTCTCGTTATCTATGCAATCTTGAGTGAGCAAAGTATAGAAAAGTTATTTGCTGCTGCATTCATTCCAGCCATCATCACAGTTATTGGTTACATGATTGCTATTGCAATCTATGTAAGGCTAAACCCTGATGATGCTCAAGTTGCAGAAAGACAGCCTTATTCAAAACGTTTTCGAAGTTTGTTAGATATTTGGCCTGTTATTCTTATTTTTGTACTTGTTATTGGTGGTATCTATACTGGTGTCTTTACACCAACTGAAGCTGCTGCTGTCGGTGCCTTTGGTACAGGCTTACTGGCACTTGTTAGAGGTAAATTGAATTGGGATACCTTAAGCCAGAGTATTTTCAATACTGCTAGAACTACAGGTATGATTTTCCTAATTGTTTTAGGTGCTCAAGTTATCAACCGCTTTTTAGCTGTGACCCGTTTACCCTCTATTTTGGCAGATAACATTGCAAATTGGAATGTTGCCCCTATTGTTATTCTTGCTGTCATCTTACTGATTTATATTTTACTTGGTTTTGTTATGGATAGTTTAAGTATGATTCTATTAACAACACCTATTCTTTTCCCGATTATTATAGGTTTGGATTTCAACTTACCCTTTATGTCTACTATGTCTGTTGAAGAAACAGCCATTTGGTTTGGCATACTGACCTTGGTGGTTGTTGAAATAGGCTTAATTACCCCACCTGTTGGACTGAATGTTTACATCATTAACTCTCTTGCGAAAGATGTACCTATGATGGAAACCTTTAGAGGTGTTATGCCATTTTTGATTGCTGATATTATTCGGGTTGTTATTTTTGTTGCTTTCCCTGCAATTACGCTAGCTGCCTTATGGTGGTTTTTCTAGTAACATGAAAATTGCAGTCTTAGGTTTAGGAGAAGCAGGTTCAGCATTTGCAAGAGATTTACTCCAGCAAGGTATTGAAGTTACAGGTTGGGACCCTGAACCTAAAGACTTGCCAAAAGGTCTGAACTTTGCTGCGTCTAATGCAGATGCAGCAAAAGGTGCAGACATCATCCT
>CALDTA010000506.1:0-2504 GCA_937924455.1 uncultured Deinococcales bacterium | reverse complement strand
CTGGGAAACCGAATACTTAGATTACAAACTTGCAGTAAAAGTTGTTGATGATGTCAATGCAGCGATTGAGCATGTCAATAGCTACGGTAGTATGCACTCAGAATCAATCGTGACGCAAAGTTTGCAAAGTTCAAAACGTTTTCAAGAAGAAGTAGATGCTGCTGCGGTGTATGTGAATGCCAGCACACGCTTTACGGATGGTTTTGTCTTTGGCTTTGGTGCAGAAATTGGCATCAGTACTCAAAAGCTTCATGCTCGTGGACCGATGGGTTTAGAGCAGATTGTGACGCATAAATATATTGTTGAAGGTGATGGGCAGATTAGAACTTAGAGTTCTGAACTTAGAGTTCTGAACTTAGAGTTCTAAAAGTAGTTGTGGCTTAAATTCCAAAGCGTCTGCTGCAACGAAGTGAATGACTGTTTTTGAATTTTTATCTATGCCTTTAAAGTCTAATAAGATTTTAGGGGCATTTTCTTTTGTATTGTTATCCAGTTCAAAACTGTTTTTTTCAAAACCATGTACGTGTCCGTATACGAGGATGTCTGGATTGTGTTCGGCGATGAGGGTGGTGAATAGGGAGGGCTCGAGCCTAAAGTTGGTAGGCGGAAAGTGCAGCATGACAATTAATCTATCCCCCTCTTGCAATAGCTTTTGTGCCTCCGCAAGCGATAGCTTTAAACGCTCAGCCTCTCGCAAATAAATCTTTTCATCTTTGCTATCAAAGTCAAAGCTTTCAGGACAGTTCCAAGCTCTTGTACCAGCTATAACGACACCTGCTCCTGATTCAGCTTCAAAGCGAAAGGCATCATTTTGTAGTGCATACATGTCATCAGGTAAAGCGTTTCTGACTTTACTAATTGAGTTCCACCAATAGTCATGGTTACCACGCAGCAGCAGCTTTTTACCATTGAGGGCAGCAATATCTGCTAGGTCTTCCATTGCCTCTTCAAGATGCATTGCCCAAGATATATCGCCAGGGATAAGTACGAGGTCGTTTTCGTTTACAACCTCTTGCCATCTTTCAAAGAAGATTTCAGGATGTCCTTGCCAATTCCCTCCAAATATATCCATAGGTTTAGGATGACACTTTGACAAGTGTGGATCGGCAATGGCAAAGATACGCATGAGCCAGATAGTTTACCAATATTGCAAAGATGATATCAGGCGTAATGTCTACTAGCTGAAGGAATATTCAGCTTCTTTAAGGTAGTCTCAAAAAACATATCGATAAACTATAGTTTATAATAGGATATATGAAGGGATGGAAAAATAATGTTAAAGCCTTTTCGTTCAACTCTAAACTTAAAAACTGGCATGTTGCTAGCACTGCTTAGTGTGTTGCTTATCTGTCAGCTATCGTTTGCTCAACAAAGTTCCCAATTTCAAAGTCTACCGAATTATTCAAGTCAGCAAGTTGGTCCTCATGCAGTTTTGAACATCACAAATACCGCAGGAACACATCATTGGCAGTTTGATGTTAGCCAGCAAGTAGCTGGGTTACGTGCTGGTCAATGTAACAATATTAACCTAAATCGTAAAATTATGGGTTGGTTACTTTTGCGTGTCATTGGCTCAGGAGATTTCAATTTTAACGTTGAGGTCTACAACAGATTTGGTAATTTAATTGGCACAGGACACCAGTTTGTGAGTTTAGGGTATGGTCCATTGCGTGCTGTACATATTGATTGTTTAGCTACTTCAGGACCACCTGCACCACCGCCACCAGCACCGCCACTACCACCAGCACCACCACCCCCTGGACCGCCATCTGGACCGCCACCTGTTATAGATGCAGATGCACTGAGTCAGTTGGATTTAAACTACAGAATGTGGCGTTTACAAAACTTGGCTGATTATAGTGTCGTCTTTCAGCGTTCTTGTTTTTGTATTCGTGATGTGACGATGCCAGGAACAGTACGCGTTGCTAGAAACCAAGTTGTTTCAAAAACTTTTACGGATACAGGTAGCCCAATTCCAGTTGAGTTCGCTAATAGCTTTCTTACTATCAACGAAGCGTTTACGCTTATTAGAGATGCAATTTTTGAAGGTGCAGATAGAATTGATGTAAGCTACGATCCTTTCCATGGCTTTCCAACGAGCATATCAATAGACTATATTACGATGGCTGCTGATGATGAAGTGTTTATACAATTCACTGATTTCAGACCAGAGAATAGTGGTTATGTGCCACCTGTCATTCCAATACCAATTCCGGCACCAATTCCTTCACCGCCTACAGCTCTATGTCCACCAAATCCTTTTGGCTATCAAGGTGAACAAAGTGTAGATGTGATTAAAGACAGCGGTATAGTCTGGGCATGTGTTCGTGGGTTTAAATCTGACCCATGTAGTACTATCGACACGATTATCAATCGCTCAGGTACAGAGTTCAATATTTATACCAGAGAAATAGAGTCTGGTAGCATATGCTCGCAGGTTATCGCACCTTTTTCAACGTTGACACAACTAGATGTTCAAGGATTGAATTACGGCGTCTTCCCAG
>CALDTA010000505.1:0-3436 GCA_937924455.1 uncultured Deinococcales bacterium | reverse complement strand
ATGTTGATGCTAGTGAGGTTTTGGAAGTTCGTAGAGAGTATGAGCGTGAGGGTTCGTTGGGGGTAGGGGAGAGGCTCGAGCTCTTCCAAGAGCGCATTGTGGATTACAAGGTGATTTACCGCCAAGTAAAAAAACAAGGTCTTCAGTCCGAAATTTTAGCCTCTTGCCAGACAAACAACATTCAAAAAATATGTGTTCCTAAAGACTTACCAAAAGAATGGCAACCATCAGCTTTGAATTTTATTGAAGATACCGATTTAGATTATCAAGCTTTAGAAGCCTGTGATGGTGTGATTACAGGTTGTGCAGTGGCTATTGCAGAAACAGGTAGCATCGCTTTAGATGGTGGAAAATATCAAGGTAGACGGGTGATTAGCTTATTACCTGATTACCATTTGTGTATTGTCTTTGCAGAGCAGGTTGTGGATGTTGTGCCTGAAGCTGTGAAACAGTTACAAGCAAGTATTGATGCAAAGAGACCTATCACATTGATTTCTGGACCTTCTGCTACGTCTGATATTGAGCTGTCGAGAGTTGAAGGTGTGCATGGACCACGTACTTTGGAGGTTTTGTTGGTTATAAATTAGGTTGGTGCTTTTAAAGATGGTTTAATATTACATGTAGCAGCAGGTTAGATATGGTCCTAGCGCAGTTTCTCAAGTTCTGTTACCCAAGAGTCGAAGTGCAGACATTCAGAACGAATTTGAGCTAAAGGGATTTTCTTGATTATTGAAGCACCCTGAGTAACTTTTTGGTAGCTATTGTTTGTAACACTCAGGATTCTTTTTGAAGGTGCTCCTGCAGAAGTTTCATTTATTTCTTCTGGAGAGCTATAGTTTTTTGCTATGTTGACTAACTGGGATGTCTCACGTTTACTTAAAGTAGGGTGAAAATCTTGAGGCGAACTAAAAAGTAGCGCTTCAAATTCATGAACTTGAATATAAGGCAAAAATCTTGAGTCATTAATGTCGGTACGAAGTTGCTCTTCAAGAAAAAGTGCTTTTTCAACACCGGATTGATTTGCTTGATCATATCCGGGAAAATCTTTGGGAAGTGCATATAAATCGAGCATTGTAGTTATAAGATCAACACTTGTATCTCCTTTTAGTAGTGTCAGGTCTTTTTTGATTTGACTATAGCTGTTTACACCTCCCCGATAATGAGAACCACCTTTAACACGTTTGGTTTTTACTATTATTGGTCGCAGATAAATGTTGAATTGTATCAGGTGCTCATATAGAACTTCTTTGGCGAAAGTTTCTTCAGTTTGTCCCTCTACTAGTACATATACTTTTTTCATTAAAGAGGGCGTGCTCCTAAAAGGTTTTTTGCCCAAAGATCACCTAGACTATATTCCAATAGCCATTCATTAAGAGAGTCTTCTTTTAATCTTGTGAAGGTAGATGCATGATTATTATGATCTACAATTATTATATCTTGTGCATCAAGAGAATCAACAAGCGTGACCGATTGTGTAGAGACAATTACCTGACTTCGCTGTGAGGTTGTTTTTAAGAGTGAGGATAGTACTTCTATAGCGTAAGGGTGTAGACCTAGCTCTGGTTCATCAATAAGGATTGTGGTTGGTAGATTTGGTTGTAGGAGTAGAGTTGCTAAACACATCATACGAAGAGTTCCATCTGACAATTGACTAGGTCCAAAATAAGAAGTTGAACCTTTTTGAATCCATTCAAGTCGTATTTTTTCTGGATTAAGGCGTGAAGGTTCTAAGGCGAAGTCTTCAAAAAAAGGGGCAATCAGTTTAATAACATCAACAATTCTAAGATAACTATCTGAGTATCGTTGTTTTAGTAAATATAGAAATGCTGCTAAATTTCCAGCATCTGGTCTCAGAAACTTGTTATCTTCAATATCATTAGTTTGTTTGACTTTTGCACTTTCACTCGTGTCATGAAAATGATAAATCTGCCATCCTTGAAAAGCCTCAGCTACATAACGGGTAACTTTAGCTTCATTACCTATTAATTTCGATTCAAGGTGGCCTGAACCTAATCCTTCTTCATAATCTTTCTTGAAATCACCTTGAAAGGTTGCAATTTCTTTTGCAAAGAAAAGACTATCTTCGTCGTTTGGTAGTAATGTACATCTATAGCCATTGCGTCCAAAACTTAGTTTTATTGTTATTTCTTCTGTAACACTACGCCCTAAAAAGAGTAAGTCATTTGCACCACCTTCTGAACGTACAAAGTTTTGAAGGTTGTTTCTTATTAAATTGTTAAACAGTTTAAAAACACCAATAAAGTTACTCTTGCCAGCTCCATTAGCGCCAATTAAAACATTTAGATTTGTAAGTGCTAATTTAGATTCAGCTATAGACTTAAAACCATAAACTTCAATTCGCTGCACAGGACGTGACATTATTATAGACTCCAAGTAACTACTTAGTTTTTTCTCAGACCATGCTATATTGACTTAACTTTGGCTAATCAGAGTATTAGAGTAATACTAATCTTCATTAGTAGCTTAACACAAAATACTGAGTTGAAATCAAAGCAAATGTGCCAAAATTACGGTAAACTATAACTATGTTTCCTTTTTTCAGACGTGGTAATCCAAATATCAAACAAGAAGGCAATTTTTTACTTGCCAAAGTAGTGACGAATAATAATAAAGAAGTTATTGATGTTCGTATCTCAAAAAGTAGTGAATTAAGTTCAGGACAAGGTGGTTACTTTGTCCGTAAGAACCTAATTGGCTCAAAAAGCCTTGATAGAGCAACTTTAGAACTGAATCTTTCAAGGAACTATGGTGTAAAGGTTGCTGCTTTAGACGGTGGTGAGTTTATACCTGTTAAGCAGTGGGCAGAGTATGAACGCCAAGCAGAAGAAAAGGCAGAGGCTGAAGCAGCAGAACAAGCAGAACGTGAAGCAAAAATTGCTGCTCAGGCTGAATTTGATGCTGCGCTAAAGTCTCAGAAAGATAGTTAAGTATGGGTGTTATTGGGGTAGATCATGTTCAGTTAGCTATGCCAGTAGGGGGAGAGGGGGAGGCTCGAGCCTTCTATGCAACCCTTCTTGATTTGGCAGAATTTGAAAAGCCTGAAGCATTAAAAGCTAAGGGTGGTGTTTGGTTTGCTGCTGGTATCAATCAAATCCATCTTGGTATTGAAGATAAATTTAGTCCAGCCAAGAAAGCCCATCCTGGTTTACTTGTGCGAGACATCATGCTACTTGCCAAAAAACTTGAAAAGGCAGGTTCACCTGTAACATGGGATGAAAACCTGCCGCATTACCGTCGTTTTTATAGTGAAGACCCTTTTGGTAATCGCTTGGAATTTCTTGAGCCTATTCCTTTAGCTGATGACGCTTAAACCAATCCCATCTGGGTGAATACCAGCATCAACCGTATCAATAACCTTTAGGGTGGCTAAATCAATCACCGAAATATCATTGGTTTTGTTATTTGCAACGTAAGC
>CALDTA010000504.1:0-6805 GCA_937924455.1 uncultured Deinococcales bacterium | reverse complement strand
ACGGTAGACCAGGACCAACAGGTCCAGCGGGTGCAGTCGGACCAGCAGGTGCACGAGGTGCAATAGGTCCAGCAGGAGCTATGGGACCAATGGGTCCAGCAGGTGCAGACGGTAGACCAGGACCAACAGGTCCAGCGGGTGCGGTCGGTCCAGCAGGTGCACGAGGTGCAATAGGTCCAGCAGGTGCGAACGGTAGACCAGGACCAGCAGGACCAGCGGGTGCAGTAGGACCAGCAGGTGCACGAGGTGCAATCGGACCAGCAGGTGCGGACGGTAGACCAGGACCAGCAGGTGCAACTGGCGCAATGGGACCAATGGGCCCAGCAGGTGCGGACGGTAGACCAGGACCAGCAGGTCCAGCGGGTGCGGTCGGTCCAGCAGGTGCACGAGGTGCAATAGGTCCAGCAGGAGCTATGGGACCAGCAGGTGCAGACGGTAGACCAGGACCAGCAGGTCCAGCGGGTGCAGTAGGCCCAGCAGGTGCAGACGGTAGACCAGGACCAACAGGTCCAGCGGGTGCAGTCGGACCAGCAGGTGCACGAGGTGCAATAGGTCCAGCAGGAGCTATGGGCCCAATGGGACCAGCAGGTGCAGACGGTAGACCAGGACCAACAGGTCCAGCAGGTGCAGTCGGCCCAGCAGGTGCACGAGGTGCAATAGGTCCAGCAGGAGCTATGGGAGCTATGGGACCAATGGGTCCAGCAGGCGCAGACGGTAGACCAGGACCAGCAGGTCCAGCAGGTGCGGTCGGTCCAGCAGGTGCACGAGGTGCAATAGGTCCAGCAGGTGCACGAGGTGCAATAGGTCCAGCAGGAGCTATGGGAGCTATGGGCCCAATGGGACCAGCAGGTGCAGACGGTAGACCAGGACCAGCAGGTCCAGCAGGTGCGGTCGGTCCAGCAGGTGCAGTCGGCCCAGTAGGTCCAGCAGGTGCAGTTGGTAGACCAGGACCAGCAGGTCCAGCAGGTACAGATGGTAGACCGGGTCCAGCAGGTCCAGCGGGTATGGACGGCAGACCAGGACCAGCAGGTCCAGCAGGTGTAGATGGCAGACCAGGTCCAGCGGGACCAGCAGGTCCAGCAGGTGCGCCAGGCACACCTGGTGCAAATGGCATTAGTTGTTATGACTTAAATGAAAACGGCATTCGTGACCCAAGTGAAGACACAAATGGTGACGGTGTTATCAATGTGATGGATTGTCGCGGTCCAGCAGGACCAGCAGGTGCTCAAGGCGCTGTAGGTCAAAATGGAGCAAGTTATGCGCCAAGCTACTCAGTTGTTGCGCACAGTGCGGATAGCACATATTCAGCTACAAGCTCGAGCTCATCTACATCTGTAGCAGGTGCTCCTGCATATTGTGCGGCTCCAGAATATGCAAGCCGTCCAGAGTGTACAGCTGGTGCAAGTATGACTGGTTCTTCAGTATCTGGTTCGGTTTCTGGTGGCTATAGCGCATCAGGTGGAGCTGTAAGTGGTGGTTTAGCTACAGGTACAGCGGTATATTGTCTTGATGCAAGCTATGCTAACCGTGCTGAGTGTGTTGATAACTCAGGTGCAGTTTCTGGCGCGGTTTCTGGCGCTATGTCAAGTGGCATGTCAGGTAGTGCTCCAAGCTATTGTGCTGATCCAGCTTACGCAACACGTGCAGAATGTAGCACTAGTGGTGGTCACAGCATGAGCGGTGCTTCAAATGCACCAAGCTATTGTGCTGATCCAGCTTATGCAACACGTTCTGAGTGTTCAGGTTACTAAAGTTTAAGTTTTAAAGAAAAATTAGTATTTAAATTAGGCTTGCCAGAAAAATGGCAAGCCTGATTTTTTTGCAAGTGCATTAGTTTTGCATCAAATATTCAGTAATCTTCTGTCAAGTCTGAGATGCCATATGTTGCCAATATATGCAAACTCCCAAAATAGTTAAGACATCAAAAATTGATTATTTTGAAGCTATGTCGGTTATGTCATCACTTATGTCGTCACTTATATCGTCACGCATGTCAAGGTTTCACTTTGTGCGTCTATGTGCTGTTGCACTACTGATATTTACAGGTGCACAATGCGCGATTGAACTTTTAAATCTACCTAAAACGATAGAAGCAATGACGAGTTTTGACTTGGAACGAATGACTTATTCTCTACTTGGTATTGCACCTGAAGTTGCTGTAACTGATGACGCTGGTACAGTGCTAGAACCTTCATTTCTACAAAAAACTGTTGGAACGCTGTTCACGCTTTTTTTGCTTATGTGTCAATTACTAGGTGCTATCGGTATTTTGATAGTTAATCGAGACTCACTTGGACGCTTTGGGCGTTTTTCGGTTCGAGTCTGGATATTTTTTGCAGCCCTTGGTGTTTTGTCAGTTTTTATTCCTATGGTTGCCTCCGCTGTTAATTTTATGGACAACTCTGTTAATCAAGGTTTGACTTACGGTGCTGACATTGCTAATGAGAGCATTGCAACCGAATATCCTATGGTGATTGAAGCCTTTGAACTGTTGCAAACTGCGGATATCCCACAAAGTTACTTCGTAAGAGTTTATGGCATTTTGATAGTTACAACCTTGCTAGTTTATGCTTTTCTAGCTTTTATGGCAATAAAAATGTGGCGAGATGCAAAGAAGTTTCGTTACTCCTGAGCATATGTAGTTCTAATAATGTTGTCTTACATACTATAATTGTTGGTCAGTTGTTAACTGTTAAGGGTGTATCCGCAAACTGGATATTGATTGAGTCAGCGTGTTTTCAAACGAAGTGTAATGAACAGTTTTTTTGTTCATTCATAAACCGCTAAGGTGCAACATTATAAGAAATATTCTTCAAACTAGCTTTAGCTTGGTATCCAATACTTACGGCTGATGTGGAATGAAAATTTCAAGAAGTTGTAAAAATAGTGTTTTATATCGTCACAGACGGCAGCTTTGGATTTTCGTATTTTTTAGACTATTTTTTGCAATCCAAAAATATGTCATTTTTCGTGCGTCACAGACACTAAAACTCTATTTCACATCAGCCGTACTTGCTATCCAATACAAGGATGCATCCGTAATGTTAAGGCTTCCATGAATCCTAACTTTGAATAATGATATGCTCGCTTCCATGGTATGCAGCATTCAGTATTTAGCAAATAAAAAAATATCTTCTTTGTGTTTAGTTGTAACTTGCTTATTTCTAGTCAATGTTTTCGTTAATGTCGTGTCTGCACAAAACTTCTCAGTTTCTGTAGATGTGCATCAAGACGATATATGGCAAGTTGAACCTGCTTTGACAGTAAGCAATGTAAATTTTGAAAATGATATCTTTCCTGCAAAGATGGACTTTCGAGTTGCCTTTGCAGATTATGAGCGGTTAGAACTTTCAGCGCATTTAAGAAGTAATTTGGCTTTTGGACCTCTTGGCAATGTGCGACTTTTGGCAAAGACCGAATTAGACACGTCTGGGCGTTACGATGTAGCCATTAGCGGAGAAGGTGTAGCAGCATCGGCAGGTGCTTTGCGGTTAAGTGCTGCTGTCTATAATGTGAATCTTGGTCATTTCAAGGCTCTGGACTTTTATCAAAATCCAATTCGTCCTCGCTTCCTTTTTTCTGCTGACCAACCTAGTAATGTAGTTGAACTTGGCGTAGGTGGTTTATATCGTTTTAATCGGACGACCGTTTTGGAGCTTGACCCACATTTTTCTTGGATTGATGGACAGTTTGGAATCTATGGTAGCACTGCGATAGTTCTTCGAAGATTAATCGATACAGATGATATTGCAATTCGCTTACAAGGCGCTTCATTGCCAGCAGAGCATCTTATTCAGGTAGATAGTGAAGATGCTGACTACAGTGTTGATTACAGTGCTAATGCTGACTACAACGAAAGTTATTTAGCTCTAGGTGTTGAGTACAAACTCAATAGGCGAACACTGCCTAGTTTGCGAAGTTCACTTTGGTTAGGATTTCAGACAGATAATGGTGAGTTGTTGTTTGCGCCAGGGGTTAATGTTGCGATGTCACAGTCACTCAGAGAGCTTCCTTTAAATTACTCAATTGCAGTTGCTTTAGAACCTTACAGAATAGATGGTCTTAAGTATCATGGGCATGTTGAGATTGAGTATGACATTGATGATGCTAGTAGCATGGGTGTTTCTGTGGCTCGAGCCCCATGGGGTGAGCTCACTAATTCTATATTGATTACGACTACCTACAACAACAGCTTTTAAGCTGAGTAGTGCTGGTAAAAACGTTCAGCACGTTTTGCGAGTGATAAGTGTTTAGCAGCTTTAGCTTGTTCAATAGCTTTTTGAAAGTTCTCAGCTGTTTGATTGATGATAGCAAGTGAGAGCTGGGCTCGAGCCCCAAGTAAAGCCTGTTCTTCGGGGGAGAGGGTGTTGGCTCGAGCTAATGCTCTTTCAGCCAATTCATTTGCTTTTCTAGGATTACCCCAAAGCCAATGCGCATGAGCTAGGCCTGCTAAGGGAAGTACGGTGAGTTTAGTAGTGTCGTTTTCAGTAAATAGCTCGCTTATGCCAAGTGCTTTGCCAAATGATTCGATGGCAGATTGAATATCAGGATGTTGTTCAAGGTTATTATTTCCAAAAGTATTTATATCGATGATTACTTCACCTTTAGTCACTAGAGCTGAAATTGTTAGTAAGGCATCTCGTTGTTCTTTTGCAAGCTTGATGAGTTCATCGCAGTGTTGAATACAGCTTGAATAGCTTTCTATATAAAGCTGAGCATTGGCAAGTTGTAGTTGTGCATAACCGTCTGCATCTTGAGAATAGAAGCCAGATAACTGTTCACGAGCTTTATCAGGATATCCAGAACGAATTAAATCTCTTGCAGATAAAATTTTTTCTTCGATGGTTTTTGTGCTCATAGTTATTACAAAACAGTTTAGTTTAAATTAAAGTTATGTCTTAAGGTAATATTTTACCAACCCAGCTACTAGCCTGAGTAGGTTGGTTATTGACACGGATTTCCCAGTGAAGGTGTGGACCTGTAGATAAACCTGTGCTGCCAACTTTACCAATCAGGTCACCTTTTTTCACACGCTGACCTTCTCGGACAAGCAGACCTTCAGCTTGATGGAAATATAAGCTCTGTACACCGCCACCATGATCAATCATGATGAAACCGCCTTTGATTGGATAGTAGCCAGATACCATGATTACACCATCATTAGTAGCACGAATGGCAGTACCTTCTGCTGCCATGATGTCAGTGCCAGTATGAAAGGCTATGTCGCCACCTACGCCATATTGTCTAGGAATACCAAAGTCACTACTCGTAGTGCCATCAATTGGAGAGATAAAATCTTCAGCCCAAAGCGGTGTCGCTTTGTTTAGTGAATTATCTATAGCAGTGGCTACCACATCAGCTTCTAAAAGTTGATTTTCAAGATTACGAAGACTTAAGAGGTCTGCGGGTAAATTGATGTTTTGTAAGGTCTGACTTTTGCTCATCAGACGAACAACCTGTTCACTTTTACTAACACGACCAAAAGCGTCGCTCATGCTGACTTCGATTGGATACTCACCTGCGTTTTTACCTAGAGGGATTACTGCTAGTGCAGTTGCAAGTGGTGTTGAAGCAAAACTATTGTCAAATACAGTTAACTCTTCACCGAGGAACTTTGCTTCGATTGAGCCTGCATTCACACCGTAAAGATTTGGTGGTAAGGCTATATTGATGCTAAAAGCTTCACCAGGCAGTACTTCAGTTGGTGCTTGTATTAAAGGAGAAACGGCTGGTAATCCTGCTAAGCTATAGTTGTAGACTGCTTGATTGCCATTTCTGTCTTTTGCGAGAACTTCAATCGCATTTTGACCAGAGAGTGCATCAAGAGGGATGTCAAATTTACGAGATACTTTTTTAAGCTCAGTTTCTCCATAGCTTAGGGAGAATTCAGTGACTTCGTTGCTTTGCAAGCTTAGTGTGAATGGGTCGGTTGCAGGTAAACGCCATGTATTCGTATCAAAGGTTTCAACAATATTACCTAAATAGTAGACATCTGATGATACGATAGGTGCATCTTGGTCATTTTGTGATTTTGCAATCAGCCAACCAAACACACATACACCAACAAGGAGTACTAGGAGTAGGAGGGTTCGCATGATTTAACCTTCCTTGCTAGTTATGAAAGGTAGATTACGGTAAATATGATCAACATCGAGACCGTAGCCATAGACAAAGGCATCATCAATCTCAAAGCCTGTATAGTCAATAGCCACTTCTACTTTTCTACGTGATGGTTTGGAAAGTAGTGAGGCGACTTTCACAGAAGCTGGTTCACGCATCTTGAAGTAGTTCAGTAGATACTGCATAGTTAGGCCAGTATCTACTATGTCTTCTATAATTAGGACATCTTTCTTTTTGACTGAACTTGCAAGGTCTTTTGTAAGACGCACTTCACCGCTACTTTCAGTTCTTGAACCGTAGCTAGAGATTCCTATGAAGTCTATAGATAGGGGAAGTTCTATTTGCCTCACTAAGTCAGCAGTGAAAATAAAAGCACCATTGAGAACACTTACAAGGTGGAGATTCTTCCCTGCATAATCTTCTGTAATTTGCCTGCCTAGTTCGGCAATTCTTTCATCAATCATGGTTTGACTAAGTTGCACCAAACCATTTCCTTCTTTAAAAAAGCTTTCGCTCATTGTTATACACGCTCATTTCAAACATATTAAATACAAATAATAAATATAAAGCTGGAATCGTCAGTAAATTGAGCTTAACACGATTTTGATAGCACTTTACTGTCATTTTACCCATCTACCTAAGCTTAATCCCTTATCTCTTCAAGCTTTAGCAATTTCTATAAAAT
>CALDTA010000503.1:0-7255 GCA_937924455.1 uncultured Deinococcales bacterium | reverse complement strand
TCCATAAGCTTGCCTGCTCTAGCATGACCAACTGACAAGCGACGTTGCAATCTGGACACACTAGCCTGACCTTCATTGACAACCATTTCAGCAGCTTCACGAAGCTTGTCGTCATTCCAGTCAACAAGGCTATTGCTAGCTGCGTTAGCGTCTGGCATAGGGTCAAAGTCGCCACCGTAAGCCTCGACAAACTCATCCTCAAAGAATGGTGTTTGCTGCCTGAGGAAGTTACTAATTGCTACGATGTCATCTTCGTCAACGAATGGTCCTTGTAAACGTTCAGGTTTAACTTGACCTGGTTGATAATAAAGCATGTCGCCTTTACCCGTGAGGCGCTCAGCACCCGTAGCATCCAAAATTGTTCTGGAGTCGTGGCTACTGGCAACAGCAAAGGCCATACGAGCTGGTACGTTTACTTTAATCAGTGAGGTAATGATGTCTACACTTGGTCGCTGTGTTGCTAGTACAAGGTGCATACCTGTTGCCCTTGCCATTTGTGCGAGTCGCATAATTGCACTTTCAACCTCTTTTGGGCTGGTAATCATGAGGTCGGCAAGTTCATCAATGATAATGACGATGAATGGCATTTCGGGCATTTCGAGTTCACGAGCTTTTTGGTTGTACTGAACGAGGCTCTTAGCACCGATTTTACTCATCATTTTGTAGCGGCGTTCCATGTGTCCGACTGCACCAAGGAGGACAGCAGCAGCATCGTTTGGATTGGTCACAACATCTCGCAGAAGATGTGGGATGCCATCGTAAGGTGTAAGCTCAACCATTTTTGGGTCAATCATCAAGAAGCGCAGTTCGGTTGGTAGATATTGATAGAGCAAACTGCTGATGAGTGTGTTAACCGCAACTGATTTACCTGAGCCTGTAGACCCTGCTATGAGCAAGTGAGGCATTTTGGCAAGGTCAAGGACTCTGTAGTCACCTTCGATAGACTTACCAACAATGACAGGAAGCTCGCCTTTTTTACGACGTACTCGTTTAAAGTCGTTTGACTCAAGCACTTCACGGAAGCGGACCATATCACGCTGTTCGTTTGGAACTTCAAGACCAATAATATCTTTCTTACCCTGAATAGGGGCTTCGATACGCACCTTGGCTACACCCAGTGCCAGTGCAATGTCATCACTTAAGTTGGCGTAACGGCTGATTTTTTCACCTTCGCCGGGGCGTACCTCAAAACGGGTGACGGTAGGACCACGCAGGCTCGAGTCCACCTGCACCTCTCCCTTAAGGCGGAAGCTTTCAATCGTTCTATCAATAATCTTTGAACGGTTTTCGATGATTTTGCGGTCACGGACAGCAGAGGATGTCGTTGTCATCGGTGCTGATTGCAGTAAATCCAGCTTGGGTAATTCTAAAGCAACATCAGGCTTAAATGCTTTTGGTCTTTGTGGCATAGATCTTTGTGGCATAGGTTTTTGTGGCATAAGGGGTGCTTGTGCGCCATTTACATTTCCGGCCGCACCTCTATTTTGCATCTGTTGATGTTGTACGTTGCGCTGTTGTGCTTGTTGCTCAGCAAGTTCTGCTTGTCTGTGCTGGAAGCGTTCGTTGGTGATAGCAGCGCCTTCTGCTGCTGTATTTGATTTTGCATTTAGTGTGCTGGCAGAAAGACCACCTTGCAGACTTGGCGACATGTAATTGCGTTTTGGTGGTTCAAAATCCTGACTAGAGTCAGCTTCTTCGTAAGCAGGTTCAACTGTTTGTTGTTGTGCAGTACTTGGTGTTGTACTCAGAGAGAAGCTGCCATCATTAGCTATTTGGTTTGAGCCTACTTGGTTTGAACCTAAAGTTGCTTCTGTATAGCTTCGAGGAATGTCACCTAGTTCAGTATCTTCTGAATAATCATGAATCGTTTTTTCTTTTAAGGCATTTCGCCAAGCTGGGTTTTGTTCTTGACCTTTGATGTCACTGATGAGAATTTGCTCGCTGGCTACTGGTCTGATTGCTGGTCTATCCAGTCTATCTACTGCGTTAGCAGCATAATTTAAGTTATGCTCTGCGTTTGTTCCAAAGCTATAGCTAGTATCGTAGTCTGGGCGAGGTGCTAAGTGGCTACGGATATCACTTTCATCTACATTACGCAGTTCTGCTTCAAGGTGGATAAGACGATTATGCCATGTTTCAAGGTTTTCATAGGCAAGTGAATTGTTGTCATCAAGCTTAAACGCTTTGCCAAAGTTGTTATAGAAGTCTTGCAATGCTTCTGCTTCTGGGAACTGTCTAGCAACATCTACTGATTGTTGGGCGAAGCTATGCCACGGCTCGAGCTGATGCGCTTCCACCCTCAAGTGTTCAAAGGATTCAGCGAGTGTCTCAAGTTCATTGATGCGGCTGGAGTGCGCTTCATAAGCTTTTACTAGCGTTTTTGGTGTGACATCAGCTAGTTGATTAGCAGCTTCGTCTCGTCTTACAAGTAAGTTTTCGTAGCGTTTTTCAAGCTGCTCTAATTTGCTTCGCATCTCTTGGCGCTTGCTTTCTAAAATAGCAGTACTTGATTTGAGATTGCCATTCGCATCCTGACCTGTTAGTAAATTTGCGCCAGGGATGTCTGTTAGCGTGGGCATTCTCTTTTCACCAGTCAGTTTTGAAATGCTATCTGACAGTGTTTTAGTACGAGATGTTTCTTCTTCTAGCATTGAGTTTGAGCCTGTGTCTGAGCTTGTGTCTGGATTGTTAGGAAAAGGTTGTTCTAACCAAGTCCAAATGGCTGGTACAGCACTGTCAAAATCGCTAATTTCTTCTTTGTGAACTGCTTCAAGCAGCATTTGTGCGCTTTCATCACTGAGTGTTTGTGTGGCGTCTTGCCATGAGTTAACCATTTCTCTAGCTTCGTCTAGCAAGCGCGTATCTTCTTCATCTTCAAGACCTGCTACGCTCAGGCTTTCACGTAAATCAGAAATACCACCACGCCAGCGTTCTAAGCTTGCTTGTTCGTCGTTGCTTTTGTGAATTTTACCTAGAGAAAGCAAATCTCTATCGATATCTTTGAGGTCTTTTTGTACTAGGGCAATATCTGCTTGAAAATTAGCCCAGTGCTTTAAGCGACGGCGACGGTCTAAAAAGCCAACGAATAAACGGCGGCTGTGATGTCCTAACCATCTAAAAAAGCTTCGTGCATAGTGCATGGCGGGCCAATCACGGAAAAAGTCCGCTGAGATTGAGATAATCAAGGCACTTAAAAGAAAGGCAAAGGGTCCAAGAAAAGCCATGACGTTTTGGCGGAGTGTGATGCCCCAACTACCTACCAGAATTGATTTTGGGTTAACTGCAAATGCTAAGAATGTCCATAGACCAAAAGCAAGTACAAGATACGCCATAGTGAATCTACGCCACGATGGTGGGTTGTTGCGTGACATGAAAAGCGCACCAAGGACAATAAACGGCCACGGTAGGGCATACATGCCGATGCCGATTGCACTCGACAGGCTCGAGCGCAAGCCAAGCGCTAACTCGCTGGTACTAGCAATGGGTAGAAGCAAGACAGCAAGTACCAGCCCCAAGACTAGTAAAATCAGCCCGATTGGTTCAATATCAAAGCCTTGTTGCTCGTTTGCTTTAGATTTTCTAGAACTAGAGCGAGTACGGCTCGTTTTAGATGTACTTCTAGAACTTGTTTTTGTTGTACGTTTGGTAGGTTTACGCTTACTCTCAGCCACAAAGTAGTATAGCACATGATTTTTAAGGTACTATGTGATATTTCAGTGGAATAAGACTAGTGTAAGTTTTATCGCATTGCTGGTAAGTTTTAGGTCACTTTTAACTTCAGAGACAGTATTTGAGGCTGTTTTGAAAGAGGTTAGTGTCACTATATAAGCTTTTAGAGTTGTATCCACAAGATAAATGCAGCGTGAAAAGGTTCTTTTAGTCTGAATAGCATGTTTTCAAACGAAGTGTAATGAACAGTTTTTATGTTCATTCATAAACTGCCAAGGTGCGTCCTAGACGATGATGGAAACTATGCAGATATAGTTATGTATGTTTCAACCTTGAGCGGGACGCACCCAACCTACTATCAAATTGCACCAGTTTCATAGTAAACTCATGTATGGCCGATTTAGATAAATACCTTGAGGACATTGGAATTGATGTTCTTGGTGAGACGCAGGAGAAAAGCGCTGTCACTGAGGACTTAATTGCCCAGCCCGAGGAAGAACTTGTACAAAATGCTTCAGGCGTGACGGCTGAAGCACTTGAAGGAGATGCGCAAGAACGTTCTGAGAGTTTCTTAGTGAATTTACTCCTACATATTGATCCGACGTTTATCGTAGATGTAAGTACAAACAATGAAGGTGATGTTCAAGCAGCAATCAGTGGTGTTGATGCAGGAAAAATGATTGGACGTGAGGGTAGAACCTTAGCTGCGCTTGAGTATCTGACAAATATTGTTATCAACCGAGATTTAGAACAAGAACGTGTGCGTGTGAACGTAGATGTTGGTAACTATAAGCGTCGTCGTGATGACCGTTTAAAAATGATTGCTCGCAAGGCAGCAGGACGTGCTCGCAAAACTGGTACTGCGGTTGAGCTTAAGCCGATGGAAGCAAGTGAAAGACGCATCATCCATTTAGAGATTTCGCATCAGCGTGGTGTTGAGAGTGAATCTGCTGGTAGTGGCATGAACCGTCGTGTTGTGATTAGGGCGGTTAGGTCTGAGTAGTTAGGTCTGAGTAGAATCTACAAAAAGACTAAGGATGAATGTCTATCTGAAACGATAGGCATTTTTAAATATATGGGGTAGTGCAAGAAGTTTTAAGCTGAATTGGTATTAACCATAAAATGTGACTATTAGCACAATATTGTTTTTGTCAATAATGAGCATAAAAAATACCCCGCCGAGAGGCGGGGTATAAAAATTCATTTTTATAGTTGATTAAGAACGCTTATGTGGGTTTACTAAAACCATTGGATCAAGGCTGCGAAGTGCGCTTGTACTAATCCATACTTTTTGTGGCTTGCCATCAATCCAAAGCGTTTTCTTTTGTAGGTTTGGCTTACGTATACGACGGTGTACACCAGTGCGCTTAAGACCTACGCCACCACGCTTTTTAGGTGAACCTTTGCGAGTAACTGTTTTTGTTGTTTGTGTTCTTTTTCCTGTGATAGCACATACTTTTGGCATAATTAACTCCAGTATTTCTAAATATTATCTTTATCAAAATAAGTATGCCAGCAGTGCTGAGCGATACCAAGCCTTAGAATAGTAGCACCTTTTGCAAGTTTCGTACAATGTCAATTTGGAATGTCAAATTTGGTAAAAATGTCAATTTGGCAAAATAACCTGTATGAGCCTACTAAATGAAGTTTTAACGAACTTAGACTTGTGTGTTTTCTTGTATGTGTTCTTCGCTATCAAGCTCGACTTTGCGTCCGCAAGCACAGCGAGCATTTTCACGAACCATAGTGGCTTGACCTTCTCTAAACCACAGAGTGTTGCAGTCAGGACAGCGAATTTCATTTTGTGAAATGCTACGTAGTTTTTCTGGACCTAACCAGCGGCGTTCATTGCACCAGTGGCAGACAACTTCTGCACCACCATCTTCTGCAATCATGGCTTCACGGTCTGCAGGTGTGAAGTAAGCAAGTGCATCAAGCGCTTTTTCATCGCTACAGCGACATTGATAAACTAGTGGTAATGGTTCTTGCGTAAGGACTTCAACTTCCATACCCCAACAAAGCTCTTCGATGATTTCTTGCAAGCTTAGCTTGCTAAGTTGTTCACTAATTGAACCAAAAGCTTTTATGTTTGCTTCTAGCAATGTGAGTGCAGCAGGGTCAACATCGGGTAAAGCTTGCAGGATGACACCACCAGCTCGAGCTATCTTTTCGCCTTCAAAGTGTTCACCGATGAGTACAGCGGAGTTGATTTGTTCAGATTGGGCAAGGTAGTAAGCAACATCTTCGGCGATACCACCATTAACGATGTAACTACTGCTCTTATAAGGGTCGCCATGTGGTGCATGGGAACGGATGATTTCTAAATCACCCTTGCCGATTGCAGATTGTAAGTCTACATCTGCTACCGTATCTACATCTGGGCTTGCTGCTGTTTTTGCTAGCCTTGGATGCCTGCTATAGCCACGAATTCTACCGTCCAGACCACCTTCAGCGATGATGCTGCCAAGTGGTCCATCGCCTGCAACACGGACTGTTACCCGATCATCAGGATTTTTTAGAAGGACGTGGGCTAGCAGAGGCGTAGCTGTAAATACTCTACCGAGCAGGGTTGTAGCAATTTTGTCTGAGTCGTGTCTTTCTTGTGATTCAGCAATGATAGCTGTGCTATCTGTCGCCACCACACGAATCCCACCATTGGCGGCCAGTGCTCTGATTATGAAGCTCGAGCCTTTATTTGCAGATTGTTCTTGATTTAATATTAAGATAATTTCCCACCAATACTTGAAATCATAACTTAGCTTCTAGCGCCTGCAAACTTGCTTGAGGCACAAGCGCACTTACGTCTGCTCCATAGCTTGCGAGTTCTCGAATCCTACTGCTAGATACAAAAGACCATACGCTTGCAGTCATCATAAAAGTCGTATCTGCTTTTGGATTGACATGTTTGTTTAAGTGTGCCATCTGCAATTCATATTCAAAATCTGCAACGGTTCGCAGACCTTTGATGATGACATTGGCTTCGATTTTATCGACGAATTCGACAAGCAGACCATCAAAACTCACCACTTGGATATTGTCTAAGTCCTTGGTTGCTTCACGTGCAATGTCTAAGCGTTCTTCGAGGTTGAACATCTGCCCCTTTTTTAAGGGGTTATTTAAAATAGCAACTGTCACTAAGTCATAGATGTTCGATGCACGTTCAATAACATCAAGATGACCATTATGCAGAGGATCAAAACTTCCTGGGTAGAGGGCATGGACCATAGTGCTTTTAGTATCGCACACTGTGTAGCAGGAATATGGTGAGGAGGCATACTAGCTGTGTAGCAAAGAGGTATAGCTAAAGCAGGTGTACTAAAGAGGTGTACTAAAGAGGTGTAGTAAAGGCAAGACAATCTTGAAGATCATTTTAAAAACACAGCTCTAAAGACACAGCTCTAAAAACACAGTAGTTGATGTTTGACATATAATCATTCAACATGAGTTTTCCTATTAACTTAAAAGATATTGAAGCTGCAGCCGAAAATATTGCTGGTGTCGCAGTGAGAACGCCTTTAATCAAACTGCCTATAGAGGGAGAGGTCTATGAGGTCTATGCAAAAGCTGAAAACTTACAGAAGACCAA
>CALDTA010000502.1:0-5767 GCA_937924455.1 uncultured Deinococcales bacterium | reverse complement strand
AGGTTTTCAAGTTGGTCAAAAATTCTTTCAGCAGCAATACCAGATATCGTTTTGCTTTGCAGTGCCAAGCCACTAGCAAATAACAGTGCTGAAGTATCTTTTAAGCTGAGTAGCCAATGAATGATTTCATCGGCTTTGATTGTACTTTCTTTTGCAAGCATTACATAAAAGCTAAGCACATGCTTTGTCTGTACACTCAGGTAGCCACTTTTGATTTGTGATAAACCTTCATAACCCTTTTGGTGAAGTTGTTTAGCAGTTAAAAAATCTTGAAAGCTTTGATGACTATATTCAAAGATGTCGGTTGTATTGACTGAATTAAAGATACCTTTTGAGTCACTGCAAGTCTCT
Organism: uncultured Deinococcales bacterium; assembly: GCA_937924455.1. Taxonomy (GTDB): domain Bacteria; phylum Deinococcota; class Deinococci; order Deinococcales; family Trueperaceae; genus CALGZD01. The sequence continues at coordinate 5,416 of CALDTA010000502.1, read as the reverse complement.
AAAATTGCATCAAGCTCATCTGGGCTGAGGACGTGGTTTAGGCTGTCGAATTCTGACATCATGATTTGTTTACACCAATTATGACGGATGTAAGCTGAGGCATTTTTATGCATGGTGTAGGCAGTGCGCTCGAGCACACCTTCCCATTGCGGTGGTGTACAGTTGGGCGGGCAGTACCACAAAGTAGATTGCTTTATATAGTTTTCAAATAAAGTAGCTTGCTCAGCTTCTAAAGCAACTTGGTCTGTAAACAGGGCACTATTCATACAGAGCATCATTGGATTTTGGCATAGAGTAAGTAAGTCTGGATTTGCCTTTATCTGCTTTAATAGTACAGTGCTGTCTAAAGGTTTATCTAAATCGATATTACTATTGATAAAATCACAATGTTTATGTAGATAGCTTTCAATAGCACTAACGGTCATTGGCGCTAAAGTATAAGTGGCAATGTCTTTGTAAATACCATGTTCAGTTTGAGAATTAGTATGCGTATCTGTAATGATGATGTAGTTATGTGCATACAACTCAGTAAAATTTGCGATACCTGCTAACCAGTGATTTCGAACATTGGGGTCATCTATGTCATCAAGACCATCAAAAAGGAATAAACAATTTCCGACAGCTAGCTTTTCATTTACATAAGCTTCCACCTCAGTACCTACAGGTAAATGAGGTGGCAATATTAGTTTGAGGATAGTTTCAAGCGTCACGACATCGTTATTACTATCTATTTCTTGTGTGTAATTTAAGCGTTTCAGCGGAATGAAAAATGCTAAAGTTTCGTTTTCAATAGTAGATTGAAAACTTGCAGCTTTTAAAGCTAAAAAACGGCACAGTGTAGTTTTGCCACTACCTGCCACACCAGTGATGAGCAAGTGCTTATGGTTGCTCATTAACTCATTTATATTTAGGTTTTCTGGTTTATCTGTATTGAGAGTTTGTAGCTGAGGTTGACAGTATAAGTCGATGAGTGGCACAGACTTATTTAATGGTCCAATGGCAACATCACTCAAGTGTTGACACTGTTCGATAAGCCATTCTCGGTAAGCAATATCGAATTCAGCGGCACTTAAGCCTGCCTCTATAGTTTGTGTTTGAGTAGCTGACTCTCTAGCAAGAAAGCCAAAAAACTTTTGCCATTCCATCCCTATCTTCTCCAATAGAGAGTATACCGCAGCAGTTTCAGGTGATTTTCTATAGATAGCGTTGTAATAGTGTTTATGTATGTTTGATTGATGAAGTATGAAATTATCCGCCAAAGCCTTTGGCGAAAACTTCTTCTTTGATAAAACGTTCTGTAATAACAAGCAATATAATCCCAGGAATAGACACAATAATGGCAATTCCTGCACCAACAGGGTCGAGCGAAGCGCCACTGCTCACTTTTGAAAATAGCAAGGTTGGTAGCGTGTCAATGCTGCCTCTGCCAACAAAAAAGGTGAGTAAAAAGATGTTGGATGAAATCAAAAAGGCAAAAAGACCACCAGCGATGATTCCCGGCAGAATCATAGGGAGGGTAACGTGCCAGAGGGTTTTAGCAGGGCTAGCACCAAGGACTCGAGCCTGTTCTTCGTAGTCGCTGCTTAAGCCTTGAAAAACAGAAGTGAGCACCCGAACCATATAAGGCAAAGTGGGTATGAGGTGGACAATGATGATGCCGATAAAACTACCTGCTAAACCGAGTTGGATAAAGGTAATAAGAATACCTAAACCAACGGCAATTTCTGGCACAATCAGTGGCGTTAGCAAAAAGAATTCAATAAAGCTTTTGCCTCGAAATTTTTCTTTGGCAAGTACCCGTGCTGCTGGCAGGCTGATGAGGGTGCATATGGCAGTAACAATCAAAGCAATGATGATGGTGTTACCAGTAGCTTCCAGCACTCTAGACACAGGCGAAAAGACATAATCCCATGCTAGTAATCTGCGAGATTCATCTCTAGCTTCTAGCCACCAAGTACTAGGCAATAAGTTTGGCCAGTTCCACCTAAAAGCAAAAGAGGCAATGCCAAGTGGGATAAAAGGACCAAGCACCGCAATGCTCACAAAAGTGATGTAAAACCTTTGGAAAGGTGATAAGTTTTCTTTAAAAGAACGAAACATTAGTTACGTCCTCGCAAACGTTCAAAACGTCGGTAAAGCATGAGGTAAGTGAAGAGTAAAACCCCTGAGATAAGGCTAATGAACATGACAATAGCCATGGCACTGAGTCGCTTTGAGTAGTCTGCATCGTCAAAGGCGCGCCATGCTTCTACGGGTAGGGTATTTGGAAAGCCACCACCAAGAATAAATGGCACATCAAAATTACCAAAGTTAAAAGCAAAAACAATAATCGTAGCTGAGACGATGCCAGGCATGATTTGTGGCAAGGTGACATGCCAAAAAGTTTGCCAAGGATTTGCCCCTAAGGTTGAAGCTGCTTCTTCGCTTTCTTTGCCAAGACCCATCAGTACAGAGTAGATAATGAGCGTGCTGAAGGGGATTTGTTTCCAGAGATAAACAATCATAATTCCCCAACCACTGTGAGTATTGATGATGCGAGGGAAGTCTCTGGTGCTTTCGATAAGCCCAACGGCGTAGAGCATTCGTGCGATGATGCCACCATTGGCAAAGAGTAAAATAGTGAGTGATACGCCTACGAGGTAGGGAATCATCAGCGGTAGCTTATAGATGTACTGGAAGAACTTCTTGCCTGCAAAGCGTTTGCGGAGTGTTAAAGCTAGGTAGATGCTACAAATCGTACCGATGATGGTGGGTACGAGTGCATAGTAGAAAGTATAGAAAACAGAGCGCCAAAAGCCCGGCATAGAAAATAGGTCTTTGTAATATCTTGTGGTTGGAAATTCGTTGATACCATACAGCGGTGCATAGCCAAAGCTTTGTAATAAAGCGATGATGAGTGAACCCATGAAAAGGATGATGAGCACTAGCATAGCGGGGGCTAGCATGAGGGGAATACGGAATTGCTTCATAAATAAAGTGGGTTTTACTGACTAGGCATTATACCAATTCCGCTTAAATCCGTTGTAAAGTCTAAACGTGTATTTTAAGGAATAGGTGAGTTAACTAGCGGAATAAACTAACGCACCTGACGCACCTAACGCACCTAACGCTTCTGAGGCATTCTTTTACTAGATATATTTTCGGATACGGTATTAACTGTAAAATAAGCAAAAAGCTTCATACACTTCACACCTTAAACGTAACAAAGCCATATTGGTAAAATAGTTTTCTAAAATAGTGATAGGCTTACCGACGTTACGGATGAGAATATACACTTTTAAGTGAGCCTCTGTAATTTTAAGGAGGTATACTAACTATGTTTAACCTTAGTATACCGATTAATGGGAGAGGTTTCAAAACCCTTTCTCTTGTTACTTCCTTCGTTTTCTACATCATTTTCAGTAGCTCTTTTGCCCAGAATACAGATCAGGCATTAACGGTCAGTATGAATACTGGTTGGCAAGAGAATAATCCGATGGTAAGTGACTTTGTAGTAGGCAGTTATGTGCCTATTACTGCGTTTCTAAATCGCAATGCTTATGTTTATCTGTTTGAGATTCGTCCTAATGGGGCGGTAAGGTTAAATTTCCCTTCAAATCTTGCTGACTATGATCCGCAGACGACAGGCAATGTCATTTGGGGTGGGGAAGGTCAAAGTTTTGTACGCTTTGTAGGTACAGGTAGTGATGTAGGTCTATGGAATTATGTTTTAGTTGCTAGCTTAGAGCCTTTAAGTAAAGATGAACTAGCTAAACTCAATACTTCTCAATCGCTAGGAGATTTGAACTTGAGTACTGAATGGTACGTAGCAGTGAAGCAGCAAGCACAAGTGGGGAGTACAGGTTCTTTCGCACAACAGCAAAAAGAAGATAGCTCACTGTGGCCAATTTTTACGTATGTCCGTGACAATAATCTTTTAAATTACTAATACCTGTTTACAAGCTACTATAGAGTAGTAAGGTAATTTAAAAACCATCAGCATTTGTAGTGAATGCTGATGGTTTTTTAATGTTCTATTCTTCAGTGGCTGTTAGTGCGGTAGCAACAATGTCACCGAGCGGTTCATCTGATTGGCGTTCGATGTACTCAATCCAGATAGTTTCGATGACATCTACTAACGATGCATTGGTATCTGGCACAGTTGATTCTGCTAATTCAGCGAAGGTAACACCTGAAAGGTCAGGCGCAGCTTCAACAACGGCTGCTTGGTCTTCTTCACTTAGGAGCGGTACGTCTACGCCAAGTGCGTAACCTAGCTCTGATAGCTTTGAGATTTGGTTGGCTGGGTCAGAGAGTAAATTCGCAAGTACCATTGCCGCAGCAGGATTTGGTGCATTGATTGGAACACCAATGAAGTTTTTGTTTGCAATCATGTTCCCTTCAGGGAAGATGATATTTTCGGTTGTTTCTGCGAGTGTGCCATCTTCTATGCCGATAGCTACACCGTAGATGTCAAAGCGGCACTGCATGTCTACTTCGCCATTGACGAGAAGTGTTTCGTTAGCCTTGTGGTTTTCTGGGTAGATTGGGGAACCACGTTTGCCGTCTTCACCGCCACCACCTAAGACATAGGGCTCGAGCCTCTTAAGGTACTCAAAGCCAGGTGTCATGAGTGCTGTAAGTTCTTCAGCAGTAAAGTCACTAGCATTTTTCTGAAAAGGTTCTGCGCCTGTACCTTCAGGATTGTGAGCGTAGAGCACAGTTTGTACAAAGGTATTGCCCTGATAGTGTGGTGGGCGTACATAGGTAAAGCGACCTGGGTCGTCACGCAACAGTGTTTCTAGTTCAGCAAAAGTACTTGGCGCACTTTCACGAGAGAGCCTAGCGGTATCTATGAGGCACACATACTGTGAACCTGACCACGGCACTTCACGCTTTTCGGTTGGATAACCAAAGTCAAAGAGGTTAACACCTGAAGCAGGATCGCTGGTATCAAGGTTGAAGTACTTTGAGTTTGGTAGTAAGTCTGCATAAGCGCCAAACATAAGGTCTTGGCTGGCAAGTGTAAAGAAGTTTTCGCCGTTAATCCAAATAGCATCAACAGCACCTTCACCGACACCACGACCTGCTGTATCATCTGCAAGGACGAGGTCAACAGCGTCACGTGTGTTAGGAATGCGTGATGTTTGTAGGTCTATGCCTAAATCTGCTAAATCAGGCTTTACGACAGTTTCTATCCAGCTATTGAGCGAGTCGCTACCGCCCCAGTGAAACCAATTCACTTCGCCTTCTTCAGAAGCTCTTTCAAGAACGTCATCCCAAGATAGTTCTCCAGCTAAAAAAGCGTCTCTAAAGGCTTCAGCTTCTGCATTGCCCTGTGCTAGTGCAGATGTACTCACTAATAAAAGTAGAGGTAGTAGGACTAATAAGATTTTTTTCATAAATTTCCTTTCTTCAAATAAATCTTGTGACTTTC
>CALDTA010000501.1:0-5819 GCA_937924455.1 uncultured Deinococcales bacterium | reverse complement strand
AAAGCCCTCTACACCTTGTGGTTTATGAATGTGTCCAACTGCTATATAATTTGCCTGTTCAGGAAGCATGTCTGCACTAATAGTATAATCATCAGTACAGTGAAAACTATATTCACTTCTAGCTAAGCTTGCACCTTCGGTCGTCGTATGCAGCATGAAAAGGTTGACCTGTTTATTATCGAAACCAGCACACAAGTTACTAATAAGCGTCCGCATACCTTCTCGATATTTCTGAACCCACTGACCTGCATCTTGTTCTAACAACTCACCAACACGAACTATACGCCTTTCAGAAACAAAGGGTAAGGCAGCAATTCGTGCAACTTCATCCCCAACTGGCAAATCAAAAAGGCCACCCTCATTCGCAACCTTAACTAAGCCAAATACTTTAGATTTAGTAAGACTCAACATACCTGCAGCAGCATCTAATCTTGATGGCGCATCATGGTTTCCAGCTATGACAACACTTGGAATATTTGCAGCACCTATGGTCAAAAAGAACTCGTATACCGCAGCTTCAGCCTCAGCACTTGGATTCTTTTTATCAAATAAATCACCTGCTACAAGAACTAAATCAACTTCTTCTTCAATGGCTAAATTTGCTATTTCTAATAACGCAGCACGTATCTCTGGTGTTCTATCCACACCTTTGAGGCTTCGCCCCGCATGCCAATCAGCTGTATGCAGTATCTTCACTACTTAACCCTTAAAATACTTTCATATGGTTTCTTTGAATACTCTTCAAGCTTTTCATCAAAATCACTTGCTAGTATAACTTAAAAATTATGGCATAGCTAAGAGATGCATCCGAAGTTTAAAAATAGCAGTTCCACGATTCACTGCAACAGCAGTGAATCGGCGAGCTTCGTAACGAGTAAGAATTAACTCACTTAGTGTGTACAGTTGTTGCGTGGCAACGCTAAAAGTATAGGAAATGCCAATTTAAGCTTAAGGTAATGGTTAATCACACTTAATCCCACTAAACCCTAAATACTTGTTACTTCTGATTAACATTCAATATAGAGGTAGTGGTCTGCAAGTTTGCCGAGCGTATACATAGCAGTTCCACGATTCACTGCAACAGCAGTGAATCGGCGAGCGGAGTGCGAGTAAGAATTAACTCACTTAGTGTGTACAGTTGTTACGTGGAAACGCTAACAGTATAACTTCAACACAAAAAACCTACTCAAAATATAGAAAGAGAGAACATGTTTTCCACAAAAAGGCAGCGGATGACCTCCATCATTCTATGGGGGATATTTTTCGTACTATTTATTATTGGCTGTGGGCAGAATAGCTCACCAACGAAGGTTCAGCCTTCATTTTTAGAAGCCAACAAAGTCATAGGAGCAGTCACTGAAGATAGTGGCATTCTTAATCTTGAAGAACTAAACTTCAGAAATTTCTCTCATGGAGAAACTGCTTACCAAGCTTCTGGGGATACAGACGTTTCATTCATCACGGGTCTAAAACCACTAGGTGTCACTGGCTCATCACGAGTGAATATGAAGCTTCTTATCATCAGTGCTAACGGTAATCCAAATGTCAGAGATGGTGTTGATCCTTCACTGGATGCAGCAACGTTTTTTGCGGAGCAAATCGGCATTCCTTTTGATGTCATGATTGCTACTACCGAACAGCTAACAGAAGGTCGATTAATTGCCACAAATGGTGATGGTAACTATCAAGGTATCGTGCTCACAAACGGTAGCTTGACCTTCAACAATGCTGGTGTGTTTGAAAGCGCATTTGACACAGCAGAGTGGAATTTACTCTGGCAATATATGCGTGAGTTTAACGTACGTCAACTTTCACTGGATAGTTTTCCAGGTGCCTTTCCAGAAGACTTAGGTCTTCGTGAAGCAGCTAGTGTAAGTACAACTGCTGCTGCACCTTTAAACTTTGGCATTGCTTCTGGTGGAGAAACTATATTCTCTTCACTCAAACCAACCGCAAGCATTCCAATCAAAAACGCCTTTGTAAATTTGGCAACAGTTTGTAGCGAAGACCCAGCAGTCGAGTGTCCTGCAGGCGTTACTACAACACCAATTCTTCGAAGTGATGTTTCAAACCAAATTGTAGGCGCAGTTTCTAGAACCGCAGATAATCGTGAAATTCTAAGTCTGACTATGGGGCAAAACTTCTTTTTAACACATACATCACTCCTTAGCTATGATCTTTTCAAATGGGTTACACAAGGTGTATTTATTGGTGCACGTGAAATGTATCTACAATTAGATATTGATGACTGGTATCAAGCATCATTAGTTTGGGATCCAGCTTTGAACGCCAATGGCACCGAAACATATCGAATTACTGGCTTTGATGCGCAAAGCACAAAAGCACAATTAGATGATCTTAAAGCACGATTCCCTGTTGCACCAAACCTAAATATTTCAAACTTAATTGTTGCTGCACAAGGCGAATTAACAGAAGCTGTAGATTGTAGCAATGCTGCAACGCTTGAAGGTGCAACACTATGCTTAAAAGATGAGTTTGACTGGGTAAGTCATACCTACACAGAACGTCGAATGAACTTTGAAAGCCCAGGCTACGATAATGCTTCAGACCCACTTTACAATCCTGAAGAATCAATTATTAATGGAACTTTTAAAGGCTTTACCTGTAATGACATATCAATTACTGGCTTTAACCCCGCTTCTCCTGGTGAAGAAATTGCACTTAAAGAATTAGTCTGTAACAGTCAAAAACTACTTCAACTTGGAATTCCTTTTAATCCAAATAGTGTAGTAACAAGTGCATTCTCTGGCTTAGGTCAATTTAACCCTGATCCGCTTAGCCCAAGTGTGATCGATAATGGCTTGGAAAGCTCTAGTGTAGGTCTTATGAATGCCTTAACCGCAGCGGGTATACGCTACATTGGCTCTAACCACTCAGTGCTTAGCCAACGGGGTATTTGTGAAGTATGTGGTCGTCAACACCCACTTTATCCATCAGTTTTCTTAATCCCTCGTTATCCAACCTACATTTTCTTCAATGTTAATGAACCAACTGGAAATATTGATGAATTCAATTTTCTCTTTGGTGCAAATGGTCAATTTGTCGATGGTTTTGGTAACAATTTCTTTGATCAAGACTTGACCTATGAACGTATGCTAGAACTAGATGCTGAAATCACCTTACGTCATGTAACTAGCTTACAGCCATACATGCATTACTTCCATCAACAAAATTTGAGAAACTATACAGGTGGCACACCTGGTCGAAGCCTAGTTTACGACTGGACAGAAGCTTTCTTAGAGCTTTACTCAAGCTACTACAGCATTCCACTGATTACACTTGATTGGGCTGATCAAGCAGCAAATATTGAGAAGAGAACATCATTCTTTAGCTCAGCTACACAAGGGGTTTGGGATCGTGCGACTGGTGCTGTAAGCATCACTTCTACAAATGGTGGATTTGCTTACGTAACAAATGCAGGCTTCACAGGCATTCCTGCTAGCACTTACGGTGGCGACTTTATCCAAAAATTTGGTTTAGCTGCTGGTGAAACACGCTTAAGTACAGATACAGGAGCAACACAAAATCCTAATCCACTTCCAATAATCACACCTGTGATTCCACCTCCAGCAGAGGGTAATCCTGTTAATCCACCACCTCCAACTAATCCAAACGATCCAACTAATCCAGTTGATCCTACTAACCCTGTTGACCCAGTCGATCCAACTAATCCAACACCATCAAATCCAAACAACCTACTTGTCAATGGTGGCTTTGAAAATAACCAAGCAAGTTGGTCAATTTGTGGCGCTGGACAAACTAGGATAGTTAATGATGCAACTGAGGGAACGAATGCATTAAACCTTTCAGTCAATGGCGCATGTTTATTCCAAGAAGTTCCTGCCATTGTTGGTGAAACCTACACACTCACTTGCGATGTCAAACGAAATGACGCAAGTATCTGGTCTTCACTCGCGTTGTCTTTTAACAATGAAGATTACTCTGCTGAATTCCCTGGAGAAATCAAAGAAATCGTTGGTAGTGCTTACAACCAACTTTCACTAACTGCAGTAGCACCAGCAGGCACTGCAAGAGCAGTAGCCGTACTTTACAGCCAAGATGATGCAACGGTAGATAATTGTGTCCTATCACCTGCTAGTGGTATTCCACAACCTCCTGCACCTCCTGCACCTCCAACAGGTCCAAATGCACTCATCAATGGTGATTTTGAAAATGGTCAAGCAGGTTGGATTAACTGCTCTGCACAAGGAATCAGTACAGATGCTGACGCAGTCAGTGGTAATTCAGCACTTCGAGTAACTAACGATGGTTGTGTTTATCAAGAAGTCGCAACAACTGTAGGTTCTGATTTGACACTCTCTTGTTTAGCTAAACGTTCCGACAGCCGTTTTGCAAGTATGACCTTTAGTTATCTAGATAGTAATTTCCAATCATTGGCAGAGCAGTCAACACCAATTACAACGACCTCGTATCAAAAATACGACATCAATCAGGTTGCGCCTGCAAATACTGCTTTCGCAGTTGTAACATTCTATAGTGAGTCAGATGCTAGATTTGATCGCTGTATTCTTGCTGGTGACGGTGTAGCACCACCTGCGCCACCACCTGCGCCACCAACTGGAGATAACTTACTTACAAACGGTGGTTTCGAAAATGGAAGAACTGGCTGGTTAGATTGTTCAGCACAAGGTCTATCTGTTGACAACGATGCAAATACAGGTACTTCAGCACTAAGAGTTACAAATAGCGGATGCTTATATCAAGAAGTACCAATAACTGCGGGCGCAGACTTGACACTAAGTTGCCAAGCTAAAGATAACGGTTCAGGCTTCACAAGTATGACCTTGAGTTATCTGGATAGCAATTTCCAGTTGATTCAAGATCAACCAGTTACTGTAAATACTGCTACTTACCAAAAATACGGTGCCAATCTTGCAGCTCCAGCTAATACAAGTTTTGCTGTAGCAACTCTTTACAGTGATTCAATCGCTCACTTTGATACCTGTGTATTGGGTGGTGCAGGGGTTGTTGACCCAACTGACCCAACTGACCCAACAAATCCGAATAACCCAACCGACCCGAATAACCCAACCGATCCAACTGACCCAACTGACCCAACCGACCCAACTAATCCAACTAATCCAACGCCAACCGAGCAGGACTCTATTATCGTTGCCTCAAGCGGTAGTGGACAATGGAGTGCTGTAAGACCTTGGCCACTGATTGCTACACACATGGCTAATTTAATAGATGGTCGTGTGCTTGCTTGGGCTTCTTATGATGTGAATGGTTTTTTTGGTAGACCAGATGCAAATTTCACAGAAGCAACAATCTTTAATCCAAATACAGGAACTTTCGAAGAAGCCGATAATCCTACTCACGATATGTTCTGTGCAGGTCTGGTGACCTTATCTGATGGGACAGTGTTTGCTGCTGGCGGTGGCGATGGACTTGTTAGCCGCCGTAAAGTGAGTGTCTTTAATGGCAGCACTTGGTCACGTTTAGCAGAAATGCCAAATGCACACTGGTACGGTACTGCAGTGGTAGATGCTAAAGACGATGTTATTGTTTCTTTGGGAGATAGCGCAAATCGCACAACAAGTTTCTTTGAAGACGGAGTCTGGAGAAATCTACCAGGTATAGATCTTGCAGGTACAAACCAAGCAGGACTTGAAACACCTGATTGGTATCCTCAGATGCACCTAACACCAAGGGGAACAATCTTTCACTCTGGTGGTACGACACAGATGCATGAAGTTACAACTGGAGGTAGCGGTACAACAACTAGCAGAGGTAGCCGTAACCAAGATGGTGTAACCGATGAAGTGTATCGTCAA
>CALDTA010000500.1:0-2511 GCA_937924455.1 uncultured Deinococcales bacterium | reverse complement strand
GTGGAATTGCTTTTAGATTTAAAAGCAGTAAATTCTAGCGTTACTATTGCTGTACTGTTCTGTACAACAATCCCCATATGGTTTTATTTTACCTTGAAATAAGTCTTCTGTGTTGAAACTTGTGTTGAAATGCTTGATTTTAGCTAAAGCATTAAGAGGTAAGACGCTTTTTACTGGACTTTTGAAAACAAAACTGCTTAAAATACCTTTGAAAGTCTAGTTTGATTGTTTTTTATACCGAGTCCGAAAATATCCTTACTAAAAGAACCAGTTTGAATTGTTGGGTGCTCAACCATATTACATTTTACGCTTGGGTTTTCACGATAGGAATATACTCAACTTTTTTAATGATTTAAGTGGAATTGGTAGCATACTTGGTTGTCCTATAATGTCTCAAGCAAACATAAAACGCTATTTTGATGATGATTGTCTGATTCCTGCGCTCAAAGCTATCGGTCAGTCACGACAAGTTGTGGCTCGAGACGACCTGTTGCCTCACCATGAAACTCACTTCGAAATTCACATCATTAACAATGGCACTGTCAATTGGTGGGTTGAAGATGAAATATACGCCCTAGAACCAGGTTCTGTATTTTTAACCAAACCTGGCGAACTGCACGGTGGTATCAAGAACATTATGCAACCTAGTACCTTAACGTGGTTACAGGTGGATGCTAGCTTCTTGAAAGATAGTTCTATTGAGCAAGAATTATTAGAAATATCTGAACGTCAGGCTTCTAGCACACCTGAGCTTTTGCAACTGCTTGAGACGATGCTGGAAGAAATCGAAACACCAAAAGCAGACAGCCCAAGGTTACTTACTGCCTACCTTGATATCTTTTTGAGTAAATTGCTTAGGCAATACCAACACAAAACGAGTGATGAAAATCTGCCTGAGGTTTGTAGGGTGTTGTTCAAATATATAGATGAGCACATTACAGCCGAGGAACCGATTAAGGTTGAAGATTTGTGCAACCATGTGGGGCTGAGCCGAAGCCGTATCTTTCAGCTTTTTGAAGAACACGTAGGGCAAAGCCCGATTGCGTATATCAATAGGCGCAGGGTTGAACGAGCTAAGTACTACCTCCGTCAGACGAAGCAGCAAATAACGCAGATTGCACTGGAGCTGGGCTACAGCTCGAGCCAACACTTTGCCACCGCCTTCAAACGTCTTACAGGTCTATCCCCCAAAGAGTACAGAAAATCTGCTTTTACAGTTACGGAAGAACAACGCCACCTTGGTAGACGTCATAACCGTGGACATAAGGAATGAATAGAAAATCATTAGTCCTCTAAAAATTCTAGTTCTTCAAAATCTAGCGAACTTCCACCTAAAAAGATTGTGATATTGTAGCCATCTTCACCACAACTTTTAGTAAGCGTTTTTCTAATTCGCTCTATTTTCTGTGGACCATCGTAAGGACCAGACATGTAGTGTGGTTTGCCTTCTTGCCCAAACTCAAACACTTCATTGGATTCGCTACTGTTAACATTACCAAACATATACTTAGCCTTTTTGTAGTCTTTATGTGGTCTAAATCCCAATGTTTCAGCATAGCTTAGTAAGTCGTCTATTAGTTTTTTAGCGTAAGCAGGGGCTACTTCTACGTACCGTCCTTCAGGGTTTTCATCTATAAAGTCTTTGTACTCAAAAAGGTTTAGACTTCGTAAAAAAGCATCTTTAATACCTAAACAGAAAACGTCTGCTAAAAACACACCTACTGCAACATCACCAGTTGGAAGATCTCTAGCTACTATAATGTTTCCGATTCCGTTTTCAAATAATGTGTCAGGAACAAGGCATGAGCGGATAGGATATTTTTCAGCTTGTTCGTAAGACTTTAAATTAAATTTGCCTTCTACAGGCATCATCGTCATACCTTTAGGCTTTTTTTGCTGGCGCTTTTTCTTTTTTGCAGCTAACTGTTTTTGTCTTTTACGTTCGTTTTTTGCCATAATATTTTTTCCTTAGCTAAGATAGATCATTACTAGCAGCTTTGATAAATGCACGAATAAGTGGATGGTGTTTTCCTTGTAACGCTGAGCGCTCAGGCTGAAAAGCAACCCCTACAAAAAATGGATGATTCTTTAACTCAATAGCTCGAATATCTCCTGTGGCATCATGCCCAGAAATTTGTAAGTCTGTAGCGTCAAAGAGGTGAGTATAGTCAGCATTAAAACCGTAACTACAACGGTACTCTTCTGTGATGTTCGTTTGGCTATAATACTTTTGAATCAAGCTTCCTTCTTTTAAGACAATGTCACCATGTGCATCAATCAAGGCGCAACTGAGTTGCGTGAGCAGCGGAAAAGACGTGTCTGCTTCAATTTCTGTATGACTAGCTTCTCTATGTCCTAAAACATTTCGTGCATAGTCCAAAATGGCATGTTGATAGCCACCACACGTTCCAATGAAAGCCACTTTGTTTTCTCTTGCATACTGAATTGCTGCCAAAGCACCTTCCATATTTTCATAGGGTGAAGCAGGCACACACCAGATTGCATTATAGT
>CALDTA010000499.1:0-8840 GCA_937924455.1 uncultured Deinococcales bacterium | reverse complement strand
TCGATTTCTACTAAAGGTTCATCTTTTTTGACTGAGTCACCTTCATTTTTGAGCCATTCACCAATAAACACCTCAGTGATACTTTCACCAACGGCTGGTACTTTGAGTTCTATAGACATTCTTTATTCTCCTGTATTTCTCTAGCTATTAAAAGCTTCTTCTAGTAAGTTGCGTTGTTCGATTTTATGACTATTACTACTACCTGTGGCAGGTGAAGCTGACTCAGGTCTAGAGATGCCAATGAGTTTGTGTCCGCAGATACCTTCTGCGAAATTTACACGCATATAGAACCATGCGCCCATGTTTTTTGGTTCTTCTTGTACCCAGTAGACGGGTGTTTGGCTATCATAGCCACTAAGTGCAAGCTTAATGTCTTCAGTTGGAAGAGGGTAGAGCTGCTCGAGCCTAATGATGGCAATGTCATCACGGGCTTCAGCGTCTCGTTTTGCAACAAGTTCATAATAGACTTTGCCACTACAGACTAAGATTCTTGTTGTCTTGCTTTTATCTACAGAATTACTATCTGCGATAACTTTCTGAAATTCACCAGTTGCTAAGTCAGATAGAGGAGAGCTAGCTTCAGGCAAGCGCAATAAGCTTTTGGGTGACATGACAATTAAAGGTTTGCGCCATGGTCGTTTTACTTGACGTCTGAGTGCATGAAAGTAGTTTGCAGGTGTACTAAGGTTCATGACTTGCATGTTATCTTCAGCACAGAGCATCAAGAAACGCTCTAATCTAGCGGATGAGTGTTCTGGACCTGCGCCTTCAAAACCGTGAGGTAACAACATGACTAAAGCACTTAGGCGACGCCACTTATCTTCACCGCTAGAAATAAATTGATCAAAAATAACTTGGGCAGAATTTGCAAAATCACCAAACTGTGCTTCCCAAATGGTTATACCTTCTGGCCAATCTAGGCTATAACCGTATTCAAAACCTAGGACACTATTTTCTGAAAGGCTACTGTTATGGATTTCTACAGAGGCTTGTTCGCTGTAGAGATGTTGTAAAGGCATATGACGTTCACTTGTAGTGGCATCTCGCAAGACAGCATGGCGATGGCTAAAGGTGCCTCGCTCAACGTCTTGTCCTGTCATGCGGATGCGGTGTTGTTCATTAGCAAGACTTGCAAAGGCGAGTGCCTCGGCAGCGCCCCAATCAAGTGAACGTTCACCTTGGTACATTTCTGCACGTTGACCCATCAAGCGTTTGATTTTGTTGTTGGCATTAAAGCTATCAGGAATGTGTACAAGCCGTTGTCCTAGTAGGTTCAGCGTTGCCATTTCTACAGCAGTAGCAACTTCTGGTGTTTTGGCGTCTGCACCCCCTGTATACCCTTTCCAGATGCCTTCGTAGGCTTGGAAAGTGAGTTGGTAATTGGGTGCTCTGGCCGCAGTTAGTTCTGCTTCAAGACGCTCTTTTTTCTCTAGCTCGATTGCTATAGCTTCGTCGTGGGTGATTTGACCGATGAGCTCGAGCCTTTCCATATAGCCGTCCTGTACGCTCTTTTGCTTTTTGATGGTGTTGTACATGACGGGCTGGGTAAAGGCAGGCTCATCACTTTCGTTATGACCAAATTTACGGTAGCAGTATAGGTCGATAACAACATCACGCTTGAACTTATGTCTAAAGTCCATAGCTAGTTTGATAACTTTAGCCACAGCTTCAGGATCTTCACCGTTTACATGGAAGATTGGACTTTGCAGCATTTTAGCGATATCTGTTGCGTAGTGGCTAGAACGCCCCTGTTGTGGTCCTGTGGTAAAGCCAATTTGGTTGTTCAGAACAACATGCAACATACCGCCAACTTTGTAAGCCTCTAGCTCACTCATGTTGAGGCTTTCTTGCACAACCCCTTCGCCAATGAAGGCAGCATCACCATGAATAAGTACACCTAAGACGGCTTCACGGTTTTGGTCATCCATGCGGTCTTGTTTAGCACGCACTCTGCCCATAACTACAGGATTGACATATTCGAGGTGACTTGGGTTAAAACAAAGCGATATATGGACTTCTTTACCGTGTTTGGTCACAATATCGTTGGAATACCCCATGTGGTATTTCACATCGCCTCGACCAATGTTGCTTTCTGCATCGGCATCGTCAAATTCTCTAAAGATTTGTCTTTCAGGTTTGCCACAAATATTTGCAAGTACATTCAAGCGACCACGGTGTGCCATGCCAAAAACTACTTCTTTAACACCTTGCTCTGCGCCATGTTGCACCGCTAAATCTAATAGAGGGATGAGGCTTTCACCACCTGTCAGTGAAAAGCTTTTGACACCTACATATTTGTTCTGAATAAATTCTTCGAAAGTAACAGCTTCAGTAAGCTTCTCCAGAATTCTGATTTGCTCGTCATGGGTCAGATTGATTCTGTTAAGGCTTTCTTCCATCTCATTTCTGAGCCACTGGCGTGGTTCAAAGTCATCAATGTGCATGAATTGCACACCAATGCTTCGGCAATAGGTTTCTTTGAGGCGGTCGTAGGCTTCTTGTAGTGTTTTGCCTGCCATTGTGCCTGAACGAATAGTTCGGGCTAGGTCCGCTTGTGTAAAACCATAAAAGTCTAAGGCTAGTTCTTCAGGTACAGGGTTTTGGGTAAGTTTGAGGGGGTCTAAATCAGCAATGATGTGCCCACGCACTCTAAAGTTGCGAATGAGCATCCCCACTTTGAACTGTAGCTCTGCATCTGCCTCAGCGATATCTGTGGCTTGGGCAGCGGGGGGATTAAAGAGGCTGTAGTTTTGAAAGCTTGGACCGAGTTTTAAAGCGTGGTTACTGAAGCCATTTTTTGGAATATTTGAAAAGGCTTCTTGCCATTGTTCGTCTACTGAGGTTGGGTCGCTTAAGTAATCTTGATATAGCTCTTCGACATAGGCAAGGCTCGAGCTGCTCAAGTTAGATAAGTCTAGCTGGGGTGGGAGTGTTTCAGATTGTTTATCAGGCATAATTAAAGGTGTTTTTCTATTTTTTAATCTTTCTTTTTTAGTCTTTCTTATCAAGATAAAACTATGCTAATCAAGCTATGCTGTCTATTTAACTATTTTGACATAGTAACTATTTTGATATAGCAATTACATGATGTAGGCAGAATTTACTAGAATTATGATCAGGATTAGAGATGTAAATCAGTCGTAGTAAATACATTAATTTAGTGTAACAGGTTTAGGAGTGTTTTGCTTTAGGTTTGTAAATGGCTTTGATTAAGTTTGTTTTTGCAGCAGTGTTTGTTTTTGTAATAGTTCTTGTAAACTTTCAGTGCCAATATTACCACCACATATGATAATGGCTGTGGTTTTGCCTTTGATTGTCTCAGCATGTTCTTTGGCATATGCCAGAAAGCCAGCAGTGGCGACTGCTGCTGCACCTTCAACGACCAATTTTTCGTGGATTAAACAATCTATGATGTTTTGAGCAATTTCTTCTTCGCTTACATTGACAAAACTGTCGATATTTGCCTGACAAAGTGGAAAAGTGATGCTTCCTGCTTCAATGCCACCTGCTGTCGCATCTGAAAGGGTAGCTTCTGAAGGTAAATCTAAAAGTGTGCCAGCTTTTACGGATTCATACATAACCTTGGAATTGTCAGGGGAGCAAGCCATAATCTGGGTATGGGGGCTGTATTGTTTTAAGTAAGTGCTTATGCCAGATGTCAGTCCGCCACCACCTAAGGCGATAAAGACATAATCTAAGCTTTCTAGCTGTTTTAACAGTTCAACTGCTATTGTGCCTTGTCCTGAGATAACATCAATGTCGTTATAAGGTGCTAAGTAGGTAGATTGATTTTCTTCTGCGTGGCGTCTGGCAGCCAGTTCGCTTTTTACTGGATCGCCCTCAACATAGCGAATTTCTGCACCAAGCTTTTGAATTTTCTCGACCTTGTTTGGGTCGGCATTGCTCGGTACAAAGACTGTAGCAGTAGCACCAAGTTGTTTGAGACCATATGCCACAGCAGCGCCGTGGTTGCCTGTTGAAGCAGTGACGATTCCTTTGGCACGTTCTTCATCTGACAAGCGAAGCAATTTTGTTAATGCACCTCGTACTTTAAATGCGCCTGTTGGTTGAAGATTCTCAAGTTTTAAATAGCTTTGTGTTCCTGTCAACTCACTCAGGCGAGTTGATAAGTGGCACGGAGTATAGGTGAGGTAGCTACTAAGTGCATCACTGGCTTTTTGACTACTTGTAGCAATTGATTCTTTGAGGTTTGTAATATTTTGTGCTGTGTTTGACATGTTAGGACCTAAATAGTTGTTGTAGTAACTTTTTTCTGCGTATTGAGCTAACAAATAACGGATTTTAGCTAATGATAGCTAGATGTTAATTCCTAAGTTAGCAAAAGTACAGATACCACATATACCTACGTTTACGATATGCTAACACTTTTGCCCTACTGTAATTCAGGTATGTACCTCAGTTGAGACATATATCAAATTATGGGAGAAAACAAACCTTAGAAAAGAAATCTTGTTTACAAAAAAATCTTGTTTACATGTTTACAAAAAAAATCTAAGGGTCACATTCAAGGGGGCTTTACTTCAGTGGCTTGGGGCATTTCGTACATTTCTATTGCACTGATCAGTATTGTACTGAGCATCTATGCATTTAACAAAAAAGATATATCAGGCTTTCGCTATTTTGCAGCCTTTGCCTTACTTCAGGCGATTTGGTGCTTTTGTTATGGCTTAGAGATTGTATTGCCCAGCTACGCTGCAAAAATTTTGGTTGCTAAAGTTCAATATGTGTCTATTGTAGTTGTGCCTATTGTGTGGCTGGTTTTTTCTCTTTCTTATACAAATTTTGATAAATGGATTTCACTTAGAAAGTTTTTGTTGTTGAGTGTTATTCCCAGTATTACTATTGTGCTCGTTGCAACAAATGAGTTTCATGGTTTTATTTGGTCAAAGATAGATTTTGTTACTACAGGTTTGGGTGTTGAACTGCTTAGTGTTTCATACGCTATGTGGTTTTGGATTCAGATGGCGTATTCTTATTTGCTTTTTGCTATTGCCTTTATCCATTTGTCACTAAGTTTGTTCTTCAATCCTGCACACCAAAGACGAGCTATTTTGTTTTTGGCTTTTTGCTCTACGATTCCTTTTTTCTTTAAAGCATTCTACCTTTTTGGCAATCAACGCTATTTGGATTTATCACCGATAGGTTTTTTTGTTTCAACCATCTTAATTATGTGGGGATTGTTTTTTAATAGTAGCTACAGTATTAGTAGCCACAGTAGTACTCACAGTATAACGTCTACAGCGCGAGAGGCTGTGCTCGAGCTCATGCAAGATGCTGTTGTAGTTATAGGTGAAAAGGATAATATCGTTGATTTAAATCAACGTGCTGTTTACATGTTTAAAGATTTTAAAGCTCAAGACTTTAAAGCTGAACCCCGTGTTAAAGAGGGGTTTGTTGGTAAACATATTGATAAATTGTTTCCCTTATCAACAAAGTTATTGCCAGTAACACAAGAAGGATTTGAACAAACTATAGCTAGTGAGTCCATAGGCTTTAATTCAGAATATGGTGCTGGAGAGTTTGCACAAATTCATGTTGAATTACAAAACAAAATAAGATACCACCTCAAAGAACAGCTTAGTAAAACTGATGAGGGTATTGAAGTCTTAAAGCAGTTTCCTGAGAAAGTGAAGTGTGAAGGGGGTGATGCTTATAGTATCGAGTTGGCTCGAGCTAACAGGCATTTCAACATTCGTGTTTCAAACTTTAGCACTGCTTCCCGACAACGTGGACGTGTTTTGGTTATTCAGGACATTAGTGCGCAACGTGAACAAAACAAACTTATTGAAGAAATGATTTTCTTTGATAAACTTACGAATCTATACAACCGATACAGCTTTATGCAATATGCCAAGCTTTTGTTAGAAGAAGGAGTACCTTTAAGCCTATTGACTTTAGATTTAGACCGCTTCAAACAGGTTAACGACTTACTAGGGCATAACTTAGCAGATGACTTGTTAATCCAAGTCTCTAAGCGTTTGCTAAATGTTGTTACTGATAGCGATACCGTAGCAAGGCTTGGAGCAGATGAATTTGCCATTTTAATAAGTGGTAACGATCTTACTAAAGCAAAGCAGTTAGCTGAAGATATTCTGATTGCTTTTAGAAGCCCATTTAGCCTACAAGGACATATTCTACATACACATCTCAGCATTGGTATTGTTACATCAAATTCTACTAGTGATGTTAGGGGAGAAAAAGTAGACAAACTAGATATTGGCGAGTTGATGCGACATGCGGATATTGCTATGTATGAAGCAAAACATCAAGCTTTAGGTTTTAGTATCTATTCTTCACAAAAAACAGTGAAAACGTTGCGTAATCTCAATTTGGAAAATGATCTTATACAAGCAATTGAAAAGTCGGAATTCAAATTGTTTTATCAACCAATTGTACAAGCCCACAATTGTAGTTTGGTGGGTTTTGAAGCGCTTCTCAGATGGAAAAAAGGAGATAGTTATGTAGGACCAGCCCAATTCATATCATTTGCTGAGGAAGTTGGCGTTATGAAGTTGATTGACTATTGGGTTTTAGAGAAAGTGATGTCTACTGAAAAAGAGCAGTTACCTGATGGTTTTGTCGCCCTCAATATCTCAGGCACAACTTTGCGAGATGATGGTCTTGTACAACATGCAAAAATGCTGATAAATCAGGGATATAGTTCTGAAGGAATCATTTTAGAAGTTACGGAAAGCGCTATGATGAATGTCAGTATTGCAACCTCAGTGTTGCAAGAACTCAAGTCTCTAGGATTTCAAATAGCAATAGACGATTTTGGTACAGGCTATTCATCGCTGTCATACATAGAGCAGTTTCCGTTAGACATTCTGAAAATTGATAGAAGCTTTATCAGTGGTATTGGCAAAAGTGCTGTGAGTGAGGCACTTTTAAGAACAATTATTAGCCTTGGACAGAATTTGGGTGTGGTGGTGCTTGGTGAAGGTGTAGAGACAGCTGAGCAACGTGATTGGTTGGCTAATAGTGATTGTCTATATTTACAAGGTCACTTGTATGGTTGGCCCCAACCAGTTGAGCATTACAGTGATGAAACTAGTGATATAGCTAGTGATGAAACCACTGATAAAGCTAGTGATGAAACCAGTGATATAGTTAGTGAAGATTTAGCAGCTAAGCTTCAATTACCTGAAAAAAATCTCTATCAAGCAAATGCTGAACCACTTTAGTGCGTCTAGCTTTCGTCAGGAATGAAAGTTAAAGCAACACCATTATTACAATAGCGCAGACCTGTAGGGTCAGGACCATCCTTAAATACATGACCATGATGTCCTCCACAAGTTGTACAGTGATATTCAGTACGAGGCCAGATGAGTTTATAATCTGTCTTGTTTTCCAGTGTGCCTTCGATAAAGTCAAAGAAACTTGGCCAGCCTGTACCACTGTCAAATTTCATATCACTGGTGAATAGATGTGTGCCGCAGCCTGCACAAGCATAAATCCCTTTTCGTTTTTCGTCATTGAGTGGGCTTGTACCAGCTCTTTCGGTTCCTTCATCACGTAAGATGTAATATTGCTCAGGACTTAATGCGTCTTGCCATTCGGCATCTGTTTTTTCTACTTTTTTCATGTTGTGTGCTCCTTTAAAATTTAGTGTGAATTTGCTTTTGCAATATGATGCTAGCAGGTGATTTAGCATAACCCATAGCTTCATTGATACTGAGCATGGGTCGATTCGTGGAATGATTGTGTGTGGTGATTGTTGAAAAGTCGTGCTCTAAAGCGTAGGTAGTAGCTAAAACTTTTAGTGCTTTGGCAATGCCTTTGCCACTTGCCACGGTAATCGGCAAGAACCCCAGTTAGACCTGTGTCGATATTGCCTTCTTTCGCACTTCGTCGAAGTTGAGATTGACCTATTTTATCAGCTTTGATTTGCTTAGTGAAGTCTGTAAAATTTAAACTATCGAGCATGGGTATGACTTTCTTTTGCCAGTAAATAGCGGTGTTAGTAAATAGCGGTGTTAGTAAATACCTGTGGACTTGCTAGTGCGTTGCTCTGTAACAAAGTTTGTTGTGAGTTCGGTTTCTTTCTGAAGTAGTAGAGTAATAATTTCACCAATAGAAGTGTAGTTGGAAGTATCCTTGATTGCATCTAGAAAAGCAGTTTCTATCGTATCAGATAAATCCTTTTCTAAGTCTGTTGTGTTTAAACTTTGAAGGTGTTTTGAAAGAGCTTCTTGTGATTCTTTCAAATGCTTGAGTAGATAACTATAGGGTTTCCTATTATCGTCACCTCTATCTTCAAGTAGGTACATTGATAATGTACTATACGCTAATTCAGAGCTTGAGACTTTTAAAATATTTTCTAGCATGAAAGTTCGCAAGAGGAGGATATGACCAATAATCCAATTACTAGAACTTTCTAATGGTTGAGATGCAAAGCCGCTTTCACTTGCTGCTACTATGTCGGTGAGATGTGCAATCAGTGTAGCCGAATTTTTTCTAAACCCCTCTTGAATGTTGAGACTATCTGACATGTGAAGTTAGTCTACTTTGAAGGCTTGAATAATAGTAGCAACGTTGTAAAGTAACATTTCTTGGTAACTTTCTCGACCTTCTATGCCGCCTATAGGGTCAAGTTGATAGAGTTTGACGTTGGCATTGTTCGCTACGACTTCCGCAGGACGTTGGGCTAGTTGGACTTCGCTAAATACTGCGTTTGCTTGGCTGTCGGAGATTTGCGTGAGGGCTCGAGCCAGATAATGAGCAGTTGGCTCTTTGCCAGGTGCGGGTTCAATTTCCAAAACCAAATTTAGATGATAGTGGTCAGCGAAGTGTGCCCATGCATTATGAAAGGGAATAAA